>JAYUYU010000087.1:0-2947 GCA_043752365.1 Myxococcales bacterium
TCGCCGGGATTGTCGCGATTCAGCCGCTCGAAGTATTCGATGGCACGCTCGGCGTCGCCAGCGAAGTCGCGCGCGGCCATGGCGGCTTCGCGCAACAGCTCCACCCGGTCCGAAGCCGAAAGGTCACGCCCCAGCCGCGCGTCGTAGAGCTCGAACAACTCGGCGTATCGACCCTGCTCGTTGAAAGCCAGCTTCAAGCGATCGAACGCCCAGTCAGCCGTCGGGCAGAGCGACAGCACGCGCGACAAAAGCGCGATCACGCGCTCGCCGTCGTCGAACCACTCTTCTTGGAACTCGACCACGCGCCGACCGACGGTCTCGGCGATGGCCGCGGGCAGCTCACGCTCGATAGTGCGCGAGTAGGCCTCGGACACTTGCTCGGGCCGGTTGAGCTTGCGCGCCATGTCCTCGGCGACGCCCCACAGCTCTTCCTCGCCGGGCGCGGCTTCGGCCCCGCGCAGGGCAAGCTTGAGTGCTTCTTCGGGCTGATCCAGCTTGGTCTCGAGCAACTGGCGCATCCAGCGCGAGCGAGCTTCCGCCAGCTCCGGGTCAGCCGCCGCTACCGCCAGCAACGCTTCAATTACGTCCGCGCGAGCATCCGGATCTTCCGAACCTTCCGCCATGCGTTCGAGCAGCATGGCCGCGCGTGTGCGCGTCGGCGCGGCGCCGAGCGCCTGATGCACGATGCGCAGCGCGTCGGCGTCGCTGGCGTTCTTGGCCAACACGCTCTCGGCCAGCTCTAACGCGGCCTCCGGCTCGCCCAGCGCGCCAATCAAAATGCCAGCCAAGCGCAGCTGAATCGCCGGGCGGCTGTCGGCGTCGGCTCGCGGCAACAGCTCGCGCAGCGCGGCCGCCGCGCCCTTGGCGTCGCCGGCCGCCGCCCGCAGTCGCGACAGCTCCAGCAAGGCGTCCGTGCGCTCGGGATCGGCCGCCACGACCTGCTCCAGCAGCGCGCACGCACGCTCAGGCTCTTGAAAGCGCTGCTCCTCGACCTCGGCCCATTTGAGCCACAGCTCGACGGGGCTCGACGCGCGCTTGACGCTCTCCGCCATCAGCCAGCGGTAGTCGGCGACACGCGCAGCGCTATGCTCGGCGCGCTGCAGGAAGTCGGCGAACGAGTCGAGTTCGTGCGCCGCGTCGTCACCCGCGCTCTGGACCAAGGAGCGAAACAGCTTGGCAGCCTCGTCGGCGGTGCCCGCCAGGCTCGCGAGCGCGCGCGCTTTGGCCAACCCCAAATGACGCGCCCTGCCCGCATGCAGCCCGCGCGCCAGCCCCAGGTCCAAAAGCTCGACGTAGGCGGTCGCCGCACCGGTCGACTCGGCGCGCTCTTCGAGGCCCAGCAGTAGCGTCACCAGATGTCGCTCTTCCAGGGTCGGGAGCACGACCTCGAAGGCTTCGCGCACCTGCTCCCAGTCCCCGACCTGGGCCGAAAGCTCGACCAATCGTCCAGCGGCCCGCGCCGAGCCGGCGTCGACGCTCAGTACACGCTCGTACAGCCGCCGCGCACGCTCCAGCTCGTTGGGCAAGCGCTCGGCGATTTCTGCGCCTTCCAGCCAGGCACGCCCGGCGCCGACGGGGTCGGCAAGCTGCCAGGCAAAGGCGTTGCCCAGCCGCTCCAGCAGCGCTGCGCGCACCGCCGGGTCAGCGGTACGGCTGAGTCGACGTTCGAGCGTCAGCTGCACGGTCGCGCCGTCGTTGTGGTCGCGCGCTAGGCGTTCGATGGCCTCGAGCACGTCGTCGGCAAGATCGGAGGCTTGGCACAGCTCGCGGTAGCGGCGCAGCGCTTCGGCGGCGTCGCCGCGCTGTTCACTCAGCTCCGCCAAGCGCAGCAGCGTCAAAGTCTTGCGGTCGCCGCCTTCCAGCCCAACCGCGCGTGTTAGCTCGGCTCCCAACGCGTCGAAGTCTCCCAAGCGTTGCAGCAGCTCGACCAGCGCCTCGTGCGCGGTGCGATCTTTCGGATCTTCGCCCAGCGCGCGCTGCAGCGTCGTGACCGCGGCGGCAGGCACGCCAAGCTCGCGCCCTTGCAACGACGCCAGGGCGTGAAACAGCTCGCGCCGACGCGTCGGATCGAGCTCTTGCTCTAGCGCGCTTTGATACAGCGCCAAGCGCTCCTCGGGCGCGCCCTGCTCGGCCAGCAGGCGATCGACGCGGTTCATCAGCTCACGCGAGCCGGGGTCGAACACCAACGCACGGTGCAATAACTCGACCGCGCGCTCCAAGTCGCCCGCGGCGGCGAAGGCCTCGCCCGTAGCCTTCGCCAGCTCGAATACCGGTGCAGAATCGACGGCGGCCGAGCCGAGCGCCGCGTTCAGCACGGCTGCGCGATGCGCGGCGCTGCCCTGATCTGCCACGCCCAACGCCAGCGCCAGCCACTCGTCCAGCTCTTCGCGCCGCTCGCGCAGCGCGATTCCGAGCCCGCTGCCGGCCAGCTCCAACGCCCGCTCGGGATCACCCAGCGCCGTTGCCGAAAGCTGGCTGGCTTCGCGTAAAAGGGCGAGCCGCTGCTGCGCGCCCGGGGTCAGCTCGGCTCGCACCTCCAGCACGCGCAACAGGCCCGCCGACGGCGGTTCCAAGCGCAGTACGGGCTCCAGTATCTCGGCCGCCAACTCTCGCGTATCCGGCAAGGTCAGTAGCTTCTCGACCGCGCCGCGCGCAGCCTTGTGGCCAGGCTCGAGCGCCAACGCCTCTTGGTAAGCGCGCAGAGCGCCTTCCGGATCACCCAGGCGCGTCATGCGTAGCTCGGCCAAGTCCAGCCACAGCTGGGGGCGCGCCCCGGGCGCGGCCCAGGCAATTTCCTGCTCGACCAGCTCACAGACTTCGAAGAAACGCTTGGCCGCGATCAGCAGCGGCATCAGCCGGCGATGCACTTCGGGGCTGGCGCCGAAGCGCTCCATCAGCTTTTCCCACAGCTCGATCGCGCCCTCAGGGTTGCGCCCCTTCTCGGTCG
>JAYUYU010000088.1:0-17648 GCA_043752365.1 Myxococcales bacterium
AGGATAAGGGGACGCTTTTCGGCGGCGGCGCGGGCCAAGGCCCCGTCGATGTCCCGGTACTCCCAGGTCAGGGCTTCGGCCGGCTTGATCACGCCCAAAATAGCCAGCAGCGAACCGACGCTGACGAGCGTGATGCCGAGGCCCTTCGCGACCTTGACCCCGGCGCCCGGCTCACCGAACTCGCGATGCACGGCGCCCAGCAGGATGCCCAACACCGCGGCGCCGATGGCCACACCGATGAACACGGAGCTGTCAGAAACGTAGCGGGTCGCAAAGCCGAACGAGTTGTTGAGGAAATACAGCGCCACCACCACGAGCACGATGCCGAGCAGGCTCTTCACGTGCACCATCCAATGCCCGCTTTTGGGTAATTGCACGGCAAAGGCGCCCACCAAGAAGAACGGAAAGCCCAGGCCAAGCGAGAACGCGCCCATCGCGAGTGCGCCCAGCCCGGCGCTTTGAGTGCTGGCGATCCAGGCCAGGATGCTGGTGAGCACGGGGCCGGTGCAGGGTGCGGCGATCAGTCCGCACACCAGGCCGAGCAAGAACGCGCCCTTGTAGCCAATGCCGCCCATTTCGGCGAGCTTGTTGTTCAGCGACGACGGAAGCGTCAGCTCGAACGCGCCGAACATGGACGCGGCCATCAGCAGAAAAAGCGTCGAGATGCCTGCCACGACCCAGCGGTTCTGCAGGACGGCGCTGAAGAAGCTGCCGGTCATGCCAGCGACCACACCGAGCGGCACGAACATGCCGCAGATGCCCAGCACGAAAGCCAACGACAGCAGGACGCCTTGCGAGCGGCTCTTGGCTTGCTTGGCTCCGAAGACGCTCACCGTGACCGCGACCATCGGGTAGACGCACGGCGTGAGGCTCACCGCCAAGCCGCCGCCGAGCGCGAGCAGCGCAGCGTAAAGCGGGCCCTTGGCTAAAGCGCGAGCAAACTCGTTGTCGCTGGGCGCAGCCCAAGCCACGCCGGGCAAGCAGACGCCCAAGGCGATGAACAGGAAAGACAGCCAGCGGAGACGCGAGAGCACGCCCAACCTTACCTGAGCTTCTGCGAAGCGCGACGCGCCAGGCTTTTAGCTCGGGCAATTTCGCCCGAAAGGGAGACTTGCAAGGCCACTCGACCGCCGGTTACGCGCTTTAGGAAGTCGCGCAGGTAGCGGACCGCACCGGCCCAATCCTCGAGCGCATAGCTCAGCTCACCCAGCACGAACTGGCCGTAGCCTTGGCCGCAGGGGGCGTCAGACAGGCGTTCGCGCAGCTCGGCCAGGTCGGGGACGTCCTCGCCAGCCGCCAGCTTTGCCAGGCCCAGGCCCGCCAAGTAGAGCGGCTTGTCATGCGTGCCCCAGCGTGCCGCTCGTGAGAGCGCGCCGCAGGCGTCGGGGTAACGGCCTTCGAGGTACAACACGCTGCCCAACGTCCAAAGGTGGAAAGCGCGCCGCGCGGGTGGGCTGACGCGGCTGCCAATGCGCAGGTGCTCGATGGCTTTTTCGCGCTCACCGAGGCCCAAACAGGCGCGCGCCGCGTCTTGGCGGGCGACGTCTGGCATGACGGAGGTGTCGACCATTTGCTCGGCGACGCTGAGCGCGTCGTCAAAACGACGCCCCTCCATGTGGGAGAGATAGAGCTGCCGCAGCAGCAGGGCGCGCGTGGTGTGGTCGAGCGGGCTGCCGTGGGCTAGGCCGCGTTGCGCGTATTTGGCGCGGGTGTCCGATGTGCGCGCCAAGGTGGCCTTACGCAAGAGAAGCTCCGGCGTCACGGCAACGGCGGTAGCGGCGGTAGCGGCGGGACGCTTCTGCGTCATTCCCAGGCAATTTAGCAGCACCTGCACAGGCGTCCAGATTTCGGACCTCCGAGGTGCCTTTCAGAGGCCTGGCCGGTGATGGGCGGCTTGCCAAAGCCGCGGAAGCGGACCAAAAGCTCGGGGCTAATGAACTCGGCGCTCGCTAGGGTCTCGATGCGTGGCAGCCGGCCGCTGGCGCGTCCGGTCGCGTTTCTCCTACTGGGCGCCCTGGTGCTCGGCTGTGGTCACCCGGCATCCGCCAAAGAGTGTGAAGAGATTGCCGATCGGGTGACGAAGCTGGAGCTGCAGAGCAGTCCCGTTGGCCGCGACCCCGATACCGCCAAGGAACAGCTCGAGCGCACCCGCAGCTGGGTGAAAGAGACGCAGCTGAAGTCGTGCGTCGGGCGTCGCATCACCGACGCGGCCATGAAGTGCGTGCGCGCAGCCACGAAGGCGCAGGAGATTACGGACCGCTGCTTCCGATGAAGCGGCGGGTCACGCTGAGCGTGCTAGCGCTGCTGGCGGCGGTTGGCTGCGGCAAGCGATTGGAACCGCCCGAGTGCCAACAGCTACTCGACCACTACGTGGAGCTGCTGTTGCGCGAGGACCGCCCCAAGTCGAGCGCCGGCGAAATTTTACGGTTGCAACAAGAGGCCCGCAAGAAAGCCGAACGCGACCCCGCCTTCCACGAATGCAGCGCGCGCGTGTCGCGAGGGAGCTTTGACTGCGCGATGGCCGCGCAGGATGCGAATCGGTTGGAGCAGTGTCTGCTTTAGTAGTGAGTAGTGAGGATTGAGTCGTGAGTCGTGGTGCGAGCTGCGCTCGCTCGAGTAGTGAGCAGTGGTGCGAGCTGCGCTCGCTCGTTTCTACTCAATCCTCACTACTCATAACTCCTTCGCGGCCTGCTTAGTTGGAGCGGCTCAACCCTTCCTCGGGTTACTTCACTTGCACGGACACGACATCGAACTGGACGAGCTGGCCGTTGAACGGCGCGGGGGCGGGCGGGATGCCGGGCACCACGAGGCTCTCCCGATTGGAGACTCCGTGACCGTCGGGTACCGATTTGCCGCCGTTGACCTCGAAGGTCACGCTGGTGCCACCTTTCATGGGGATCACCACCTCGTAGTCGAACAAGAAGTGAATGTGGCCCGTGTTTGGGTTGTGGTTGAAGTAGTAAACTTCGTGCGGCTCGGCGACCGTCAGCATGTACGAGGTGTAGGGGGGCGTGGAGGTCTCGCCTCCCGTGTAGAAGCGCTCTTGCTCGAGTTTGCCGTTGACGTAGATGTTGGGTTCGGTGTTTCCGCGCACGTGGAGCTTGACGTCGTAGATGACGGCCGGATCGCCACCGAGTGTTTTGGTGTGGATCTGCCGGTCGACCTCGGGCGAAGCGTCGCATGTATCTGGCTTGTCGAGGCCAAAGTGGTCGGCGTCGATGCAGGGACACTCCAGCCGGACCTTGTCCAGCTCTGCGGCGATGGCCAGGAGTCCTGCGCTGCCCGCTCCCCCACCAGCTGATGCGCCGCCCGCCAGCGAGCCAGCCATGCCGGCGCCGCTCGGCAGCGTGCCGCCCGTGCCAGCCGCCGCGCCGCCTGCGCCGCCTGCGCCGCCTGCGCCGCCGAGCGCGTGAGCAAGGCTACCGGCCGAGTTGCCGGAGCTGCCACCGCTCATGAAACCGCCGCTCGAGCTGCTGCCCGCTGCGCCGCTGGCGCCCTGCGCCGCGGGGGTGCCAGTGTCGCTACAGCCGCCGAGAAGCAATAGAGCAAGGACGAGGCCGTGCTCTATGGGCCTGCGATGGCTGATCATTGGGACACCGCGCCACCGTCCACGTCGACCTGGATGAAGTTGCCGTCGAAGCCATCGCCTTCGATGTCAACCGATTGATGGGAGTCGATCATGGGACGATACCGCCTCTTTTTTAGCGAATTGTGCGCTCAGTTGCAAGCCCAGCGCGCGCCGCCCACGCGCGCTGGCGCGCGCTGCGCTCGCTCAAGTTATGAGTAGTGAGGATTGAGTCGTGAGTTGTGGTGCGCGCTGCGCTCGCTCGTCTACTCAATCCTCAATCCTCACTACTCATAACTCCCTCAAGGCTCTATCTCTGCCGGAGCGTTGCCTTGCGTGGGCTTGGGTGCAGGGGCGTCGTCGTCGCGTTTGGGGGCGGACTTCGGCGCGGGAGCGGGCTTGGAGGCGCGAACGGCGCTGGGCTTGCCGGTGGGCCTTACGGCAGGGCCGCGCTTGGGCTTCGGTGTTTCTTCAGCGGGCGGGGGCACGTAGGCGGGGGCTTTGCCAAGATTCGGATCGGTGGAGACGACCGCGCTCAGCAGGCTCAAAAGCTTTTGGTCGAGCTCGACCACTTCTTGGGCGCGCGCTGACATGAGCGTGATGACCTTCTGCCCATCACTAAGGTTCTTGCGCACTTCGTCGCGCTTCCAAGGGCCGTCGATGCGGAAAGCTTGGTCGACCTTGCCCTCGAGCGTGATGCCCATGACGTTGAGCTTTTCGAGCTCGGCCTTGCTGGACAGCATGCGATTGCGCGACCGAACCAAGCGCGTCGCTTCTTGCGTCAAGCTCCCGCACAGCGCGCTCGTGCTGGCGTTGTCCGAGGCGTACAAGGTGGCGGAGGCGTCGAGCGTTTGCGCTGGCTCGGGCACTTCGAGCCGTAGTCGCAGGCCCTGGTTGGCGAGCTTTCCAAGCTCTTGGGCCAAGCGTTCCTTCAGGCTGTCGTCGGAGGCATTGCCGGCCAAACCTACGGCTTTTGTCAGGTTTTGGCGGGCTTCGTTCGGCTCTTCGGGGGCCGCGAACAGCTGCACCTGCTTTTCGTGGAGCACGATGAAGAAGCTGTCGAACTCGGGCTGGCCCGCGGCGTAGTACTCGCCGCGCGCGACGTCGGAGGGCCCGCTGGGCATGAGCAGGCTGCAGCCGGAGATCAGGCCGAGGGAAATGAGCAGGGCGGCCTTCAATGACACGATAGCGTTGCTCCCCACAGCTCGTCATGGCCGGCGGTGGTTTGAATGAAGAACGAGACGCTGGCACGCGCGCTGGTCACGATCGTTCCCTGGCCAGCGTTGGCACCTCGGCCAGACACCAACAACGCGTCGGACACCGGCTGCAATGAGTGGTCGAGGACGCGCACGCGAACCTGGTATTGACCCACGTTGCCGTCCGTCCATTGCGCCAGGTAGCGACCTCCCGGCAGCGCCGCCAGCGAGGGAGCAATGGCGCCGCCGCCCACCGCGGGAAGCTCGAGGGCACGCACGGGGCCAGGAGCCTGGCCCGGCGGCACGACCGCAGCGTAGACGCGGAAAGGCTCCGCCTTGCCGGCGCGTGCCGAAAACAAGACCAGCCCCTGATCGCCGAGCAAGGACACGTTCGGCGTGCCCAGGCTCGCCGGGGCTCCTTCGACTGCGGCTGCTGCGGCTGCTGCGGTGCCGTTGCTGCCGAGCCAGACGGTCATGATCTGGCCGTCGGCGCCGCCTTGACGGAAGGCCGCAAAATAGCCGTTCCTAGCTGCAACCACGCGCGGCGGCGTGACGCGCACACCGGCGCTGAGCGGCCAAACCACGCCCGTGGCGCCGTCGTCGCCGCGCCGCAGCAGCCCGGCCGGCCCGACACCGAGCGCCAGCCCGGGGGCGAGCGTTTGGGCGAAAGCGAAGTCGGGGCTGGCGCGATCGACGAGCAGCGGCTCCGTTGCGCTGACGTGGCTCACGTCACCGCTGCCGGAAGCAGCCTCGAGCTTGCGCTGGGGCTCGCCCAGCGCTGGATCGTAAATCCAGCCTGCGGCGGTGGCTTTGGTGTCGGCGATACCGAGCGCGAGGGTGCCGTCCGGTCGAGCGAGGGCGCTGATCGGCACGCTGCGTTCGATGCTGGAGATGCGGCTGGGGGGCGCGGCCAGCGTGCAACCCGGCGGGGCCGGCAGCGCGCTGGGGGACGGCGCTGTAGCGCGCGTCGCGTTGGCATCCGCCCTGCGAAACGCCAGCACCACCAACGCGCCGGCTGCCATGAGCAGCAGCCCGCCCAGCACCAGCACGACGACACGCATGCGGGTCAAAAGCTGACGCTGCGCGCTGACGAGCGACGGCAGTTTCGCTCGCGGCTCGACCGGCTCGTCGGCGATGAACAGACCGGGCGCCGGCACCGCAGGACTGGCTGTAGTAACGGCCGTGGTCGGCGCTTTCGTGGCTCCACCCGCCGAGATGCGGGTCTGCTCGATCAGCGCGGCCTGCGTTGCCTTCTTCGAGACGCTGCCGCTCATGTCGAGGGTCGATTCGAGCGAGGCTTCGAGCGCGGGCTTGGTCTGAGACGAACTCGCGGCGCTGCCGCTGAACCGCGTGGCGTCTTGGCGGAGCAAAGGCTCGGCGCGCGCTTGCGGTGTTCGGGGCGACGCTGGCACGTCACCTGCCAGCGCCGTGAAAGGCCGCTCACCCGTGCCGCCGGGCAACGGCGTTTCGAGCGGAGACGCGCGGTCGAGGCCGGCGGTATCGAGCGACGGCGTTGGCATTGGCAACGCGCGCGGTGGCGGCGGTACGGCTCCCGGCGGTCGCAGGGTGGCGGTAGCGCTGGCACCTTCGAGCTCACCCAACGTGGGTAGCGGCGCCCGTGCGGCGCGCAGGGGTGTGGGAGCCTGCGCCAGGGCGGGCTTGGGTCCACCAAGCACGCCGAAGCTCGAGGGAGCGAGCGTGTCGCGCGCCGGCTCGCGCGACAGCTGCGAGCTGGCGGTGCTGGTCGCTGCGGCGGGAGGCGGAAGCACGACTGCGGCTGGCAACGGCGCCGTGCCGGTGCCCACCCGAGGCGACGCTGCGGCTGCGGCACTTGCAGGAACCGGCTTGCTCGCGGCCCGAGTCGGTGGCGGCGGCGGCCCCAGCGATTTTTGCGGTGCTGAAGGCACGCTGGGCTGCGGCGACGGCGCTGCAACGGGCGCTGTGGAGGCGTCCGGAGCGCTCGCGGGGCGCGCGGCAGGGCGTGGCGGGGTTTTCGGGGACTCGGTCAAGACGACTCCGCGCTTGGCGAGTATGCAACCGCACACGCCATCGCACGTCCCGAACACTACAAGGATTTCAGCGACGGTGCCTAGCCGGGCAGCGCCTGCGCCAAGGCCACCACGGCCACTAGCGTTGCTCCGCCCTCGGCCAGCGCTTGCGCACACGCACGCACCGTGGAGCCAGTCGTAATGACGTCGTCCACCAGCACTACCTTCGCCCGCCTCGACCGGCGCAGCTCGAAAGCGCCCTGGGCGTTCGTCAGACGAAGCTGCCGCGATTTTCCAACTTGCCTTTCTGTCTCGCGCGCTCGGCGTAAAAATCGTGGTTCGCAAGGCAGGCGAGCGTGTTTCGCCAGCTCCTGCGCCAGCAACGCGGCCTGGTTGTAGCCGCGTGTAGCGAGCCTACGCGGGTGGAGCGGCACAGGCACCAGCACCGCATCGGCAGGCAGCCGAAGCTGCTGCAGACCCTCCGACAGCAGCGACGCCAGACCGCGCGCCAGCTCTGGCCGCCCCTCGTACTTGAAGCGAGTGATGGCCGCAGACAGCGGGGCTACGTAATCGCCCGCGACGACCAGCGGCACGCCGTCGAGCTCGCGTTCGCCCGCCAGCAGCGGCAGCGCACCGCAAACCGCGCAAAATGTAGCCGCACACGGCGTGTCGCAAGCCGCGCAGCTCGGCGGCGCCAAGACATCCAGTAGCCTCGAAACCGCATGCGCCAATAGCTCCATGCGCTCCCATCGGTCGCCTGGGCGCTCGGGTTGCGTGTTCTCAGAGCCCGAGCAGCTTGCTCATCGAGGCTTCGTCGGCGGGCGTGAACGGCAAGCGGTCGAAGTCTTCGCTCTCGACCCAGCGAAACTGGTGGACGTTGACGGCTTTGGGTTCCCCGGCCGTGATGCGGCAGTCGTACAGGTGCAGCTCCACCGTGTAGTGCTCGTAGGCGTGCGCCACGCTGCTGATCTGCGCGCCGGGTTCGACCTCGACGCCAACGCGGTGCATGACTTCGCGCTTCAGAGCTTCGAGATCGGTCTCACCTGGCTCGACCTTGCCGCCTGGAAACTCCCAGAGCAGGGGCAGCAGTGCAGTGGGGCGGCGCTGCGTCACGAGGTAGCGGTCGTCCTTGCCAATGACGGCCGCCACGACGCGAATCGTCTTTGTCATCGGCGCGTTTAGGCGTCGATGCGGAACAGTTGCTGCCCCATGAGCAGAATGTCCGTGCCGGCCACGGCGCGCTCGGCACGCAAGCGGATGAAGGTGCCGTTGGAGCTACCGACGTCCGTCAGGTAGACGCGACCGTCGGGGCCGCGCGCGATCCGACAATGCAGCCCAGAGACGTAGCCGTCTTCCGAGAACAAGATGTCGCCGCGCTCACGGCCGCAGTGCACGCCGCGCTCCGGAACCGGGAAGGAGTTGCCGGTGGTATCACGGCCGATGACCAACGCCAGGCGGCCAATGTAGCCCTTGGCGGGGCTGCCGAAGCGCTCGACGCCGTCGGGTGACTTGCCCTGACCGCGCAGCTCCTCGAAGCGGATGATTTCTTGGCCGATGCGGAACACGTCGCCGAACTCGAGCAAACAAGGCTCGTTCGGGCGCACCTTCAAGTACACACCGTTGAGCGAGCTCTCGTCCTTGATGTAGAGCTGCCCCGAGCGCTTGCTGAAGGTGGCGTGCCGAGGCGACAGGTAGCTGTCGCCCGCGAAGATGGAACCGGTATCGCGGCCGACGGACACGATGGGCGCGTCCGGCATGCGGAACGTGCCGGCTTCACTGCCGTCAGCCCGCAGCGCGGTGAGGATGATGCCGGAAGCTGCAGAGGCTGGGGCCGCTGCTGCGGCCGCAGGCACCGAAGGGGCCGCCCCCGAAAGCGCGCCGAGGTTGTAGCCGCACGAGGCGCAGAAGCGATTGCCCGCGTTGAGGTGTCCGCATTGGGGACAAGCCAGTCCACCGGGCGGTGCGGAAGGCGCAGGCGCGGGTTGCGACGGAGTCGCCACGGGCGGTGCTGCGACGGGCGGAGGCGCCGCCGTTGGCGTGGGCGCTGGTACGGCTGGCGCGACCATTGCCGGAACGCCCTGCGGGGGCGTGTCGGACGTGAATGGTTTGGCCTGAGCTGAACCGCGCGGAAGCTCCGCGCCGCAGCCCAAGCAAAACTTGTAGTGGTCCTGGTTCTCCTTGCCGCACTTTGAACAGGTGATCACTATGTTGCTCCGAAGACCCGGCCACTGCCGTGGGGTGAGGGACTGTATCCTCAAACCCTCGTAACCGCGTGATTATCTACGCGCTGTTCCCGTTCTCGCAAAGCGCGGGGCGAGGGTCAATGCCGCACAGCAAAGCGTTATGCGGTGAGAAACGCAAGGGCTGCGCGAAGCAGGTCCGACAAAGGCTCGGCGTCGATGCGTTTTCCTAGGTGCTCGACCGCGCGCTCGGCCTCAGCCGGCCGGTAGCCCATATTGACCAGGGCCTTCATGAGGAGCTGGCTCGTCCCAGCCGCGACAGCTTTACCGGGCGTTGCCTTGCCCAGGGCGTCGGGCGGCATAAGTGCCGGCAGTTTGTCGACTAGTTCGACGACCAGCCGTTCGGCCGTCTTCTTGCCAATGCCCGGCACCTTACCGAGCCGCCCCAGGTCGCGTGCCGAAATGGCCCGCGAAAGGTCGGCGATGGGCAGCGCACCCAGCACGCCGATGGCGGTCCGGGGACCGACGTTGGGCACCGAGACCAGCAGCCGAAATACCCGTCGCTCGAGCTCGCTCGCAAAGCCGAAGAGCTCGAGCGCGTCTTCGCGCACGTGGGTGTGCACCCAAAGCTCGACCTCACCGCTAACAGGGCTGGGCGCCCGCCCCAACGTACCGACGGGCGTCGTGAGCTCGTAGCCGACGCCACCGACCTCCAGGATGAGGCCGCTCGGTTCCTCCGAAATAACGCGACCGCGCAGCCAACCGAGCATGGATGCTGAGTCGTATACCAGGGAATCAACCCCCGTGTTATGGGCCCGCGCATGCGCTTCGCTCCGTTTGTCTGTGCCTTGTCGCTGCTCGCCGTCGGTTGCGGTGGCTCGTCGAGCGAAACGCCGCCGCCCTTGCTGCCCGATCCGACCAGCGCGCGCTACACCGGCCCGCGCATGCCCAACGCCGCAGGTGACGTCGCGTCGCCGGCCCCTGCCGAGCCGGAAGACGACACCGCCGAAAAGCCACGGCGTCCCGCGGCCGCCACTTGGGGCAGCGGCAAGGCGCCGCAGACGGCGCCCAAAATGACGTCGCCAGCGGCTCTGCCCACGCCGAGCGGCGCTGCGATGCCCGCGCCGAGCGCGTTGCCCGCCAACTAGTCTAGGCGTGTCTCTGATCCTCGGGCTCCCCGTAAACGTGCCCGTGCCCGAAAAGCCGCTCGCATCGCGCTTCCTCGTTTGATAGGCCGAGGTTCCTGGCGCGGGCGCTAGCCCGCGCGCGCCGCGCCCAGCTGGGCGCGCAGACAGGGCCTACGCTCAAACCGGTGACCTACGAACCGTCGGGCACGGGCACGGGCGCGTTTACGGGCACGTGGGCGATCTCAATTTGGGGACACGCCCTAAGCGGCGACGCTCAGAACGCGCCGGACACGCTCAGGCCCGCCAGCTGCGGCGCCACGAACGGCGTCAGTCGTGGCCGTTTCAGGCTGCCCTGGCGGTTGGCGCGATCGACACTTTTCTTGTCTAGGAACCACCAAACCGCGCCGCCCACGATGGCCGCGCCGCCAACACCCATAATGAAGCCCGAGCTATTGAGGGCAGTGCGCGCGTCGTTGCCCTTTTTGATGCTCTCGGTGTCACTGCCGACGCACTTGTGATTCGGGCACTTCGCCTCGACCTCGTCGAGCTTCTGCTTGTTGGAGACGACCCCGATGGTCCCGATGATGAGCGCCGCGCCGCCCACCCCCATTACCACCCAGGGCAAAGGCGAGCGCTTCGCCTTTTCGTCGGAGACGGGCGCCAACGGGCCGGTTGCGGGTCCCGCCGGAGGCGCGGTGGTGCCAGTCGAGGGTGCCGGTGCTACTGCGGCTGCCGCGTCCTCTTCGGCGATCTTTTTCTTGAGCACGTCGACCCGGCGGTTGATCTGATCTTTCTCGCCGCTGTTGGGCTCGCGAGACTGGAATGTTTCGAGGGCGAGGACGGCCTGACGCTTACGGCCCGCTAGCTCATAGGCTCGGGCCAGGTTGAGCAGCAGCGGGTTGGCGGTGCAGTCGCGACGGTAGGCGTCTTCCCAGTAATCGATGGCCCGCGCGTAGTCCGCCTCGTTGAAGGAGGCGTTGCCTGCTTGGAAAGCGCCCTTCGCGGCCGACACTTCTCCGTCTGTCGGCTCACGGCCGCAGTCCGGATAGCTCTTGGTAGCCTCCTCCGCGTGGGCGATGGCGGGCGCCATGAGGAGGGCGAGGACGGCGAGCAGCGACTTCAAGTTTCTGAGCATGCGAGTCCCGAGAGTCCGAAAGGTATTTAGCGAGGCCGTAGCATAGGAGCAGGCCTGTCCTGATCTCAACGTTTCGCTGCAGCAGTCCCCGAAACAGCCGGCCAAATGGCCGGTGACTTCTAGCTAGGCCTTGTGCCGCGGACGCGATCGTGGCGAACTTTCCCGCGGTGAAATCGACTTCCTTCGCGCGCCGCACACTCGCCGTGCTCTCCGTGGGCTTTGGGCTGTACACGCTGAGCGCTCCGCCTCACTCAGCGTCTGCCCAAACGCGTAACGCTTCGCAAAAGCTGGAAGCGATTCGTCAACTGATGGAGAAGGGGCAAGGCCAGTACATTGGCGGCAACTACCAGGCCGCCGCCGATGTATTCGAAGGTGGCTTCAAGCAGTACCCGTACTCCGCGTTCTTGTTCAACGCTGGCGTCTGTTACCAGAAGCTCGGCGACACCGACCGCGCGCTTGGAAAGTTCCGCGACTATCTGAAGATCGATCCCACCGCGCCCGATGGCGAGAAGGTGAAGCAACGCATCACCTTGCTGGAAACCGCTAAGGGCCTCCCTGTCACGCCGACCGAAACGGGCGGCACGGCTGGCAGCGGCGGGACGGGTGGTGGCGATGGCACCGGCGGTGCGCCCCTGCCCGTAGCGCCGCAGCTCGACGACGAGAGCGCGATGCGATCACTCGTCGTCGTCGAGACGGAGCCGCCTGACGCGCCGTTGCGCTTCTATTCGCGCGTGGACGCCGGCGCCGCGGCCTACAAGCTCGGCGGTCAGAATCCGGGTTGGAAGGAGATCGCCAGCGCGCGCTCGCCGGCCAACGTCACGCTGTCGGTCGGCAAGTACCACGTGGTCGTCGAGAAATTCCGCGACTTCAACGAGAGCCACGCCGACATCGATGTCTCGCCGGGTCACGTTTACCAATTCAAGGCAAACCTGTCGCAGGGCGAGTTCATGGCCTTCTTGCGCGTGTCGGCGAACGTCAAGGGCGGCTACGTTTGGCTCGACGACAAAAAGAAAGAACGGCCTTTTTGGGGCACGACGCCGCACGGCGAGCTGGTGAGCGCAGGTCCCCACCAGGTGCTCGTCGAAGCGCCCGGCTTCGAGCCGTTGCTCGCGCCCGTGATGGTGAATCACGGTGAGCAGAAAGAGATGGAAGTCGCGATGGTGCGCGTGAACCACGGCTTCTTGCGCATCGACTCGAACGCGCCCGAAGTGAAGGTGCGCATCGACGAGCAGCCCAAGGGTGTCTGGAAGGCCGGCACCGAGCCGCTCGACGTTCAGTCCCCGTCCGGCCAGCACAAGCTCACGGTGATTTCGGATGGCCGCAAGACCTTCGAGGCCATGGTCAACGTGCCGCGCGGTCAGGTGCTGCCGGTGCACGTGAAAATGATCCCGAAGTATCCGCGCGGCGCCGCCTGGACGCAGGCCGTGATTGGCGCGGCGTTCATCGGCGCCGCGGCCTACTTCGGCAACGAGTCGAACAAGCTTCACGACCAGCTGAAGGCGGACGGCAAGGACGGACGCTTGGAAGAAGGCGACTCTCGCGTCACGCAGGGCCGCTGGTACGCCGTCGGCGCCAACGGCGGCTTTGCGGTGGGCGGCGTGCTCGGCGTCTTGGCCACCTACAACTTCATCAAAGACCCGCTGCCCGAGTCGTCCATTCGCATCGACAAGCCGGTCGAGTTCGACGACCCGCGCAAGCGCCAGCCGGTCGCGGCGTTGCCGCCCAGCGCGCCCAGCCAGCGCTTGGTGGACAAGCAACCGAACGAGCCAGGGCCGTCGCTCGAGCCGCCCAAGTTCAGCGTCGGCGCGGTGGGACGGGACGCGCCCGGCTTGTTCATCGGAGGAAAGTTTTGATGCGCCTCAGTGTTTGCGTGTTCTTGTTGGCAGCCTCGAGCGTCGGATGTTCTTGGACGCGCTACGACGACATCGTCGAAAACTCGCCGATCGTGCTGCTCAACCGCCCGAAAGCCGTCTCCGACGGTTTTGGAACCAGCTTGGCGACGGCGACGGTCGACCAATCCGTCACGCTGTTGGTCGGTGGCGCTCCGCTCAAGTCGGGCGGCGCCGAGTTCGAGCTCGGCGTTGGTGATTCGCCAACCTTGGAGGCTCGCGACACCGGGCATTGCTTGGGCAGTGACGCGCCCTGCTATTTCTCCAGCACGCCCGTCGCGCTGGCCCGCGCCCAAGGCCCTGGCTCGACGCCGCGCCCGCTGTGCTTCGTCGACGGCGGCGGCACGGCCTCGGGTGAGTCGGGCGTCGCCGTGCGCTGCACCGACGACGTCGAGTACGCCTTGCCGGTGCCGTCGGTGGTCGACAAGCTGCTCGATTTTTCGATCAAAAACGCCCAACCGACGCCGTTCCGCTTCGGTGCTGATCACGGTCCTGACCCGGCACTTTTGGCCTCGGCCGACGAAGAGAGCGCGGTTTGGTACTACGCGCCCCTGAGCAAGGAGCCGGTGGACATTGCGAACCCGGCGGAGGCCAAGGGCCGCTGGGCGAAGCCGCAGTTGCGCACGCTTTCGGTGGCGCGCGTCGGCGCCGACTCGCGCCTGCTCGCGGTCGGCATGCCGGACGATGGCGCCGTTCGACTCTTCTTCGCGGCAGCTGGGGCGACGCCGGCTTACGTCGGCTGCTTGGGCGGCACGCGTGGCTTCGGACGCGCGTTCGCGGTCGGGCCAATTGCCAACCGTGACAGCGACGACAGCCTAGTAATTTCGGACGACTCGGTCGTGTACGTCTTCGACGCTGCCAAGCTCGCGACCTTGCTGCCGACGCTGAATACCGATTGCTCGCTCGGCTCGTTGCCGGAAGGAGCGCTGGTGACGTCGTTCACCTGCGGCTCGACCAAGAACATCTCCGATTGTGAGTCGTCCGAGTTCGGCGCCGCGCTCGGCGTCGGCGACTTGGACGGCGATGGCGATGGCGAGGTGGTCGTCGGCGCTCCCAGCATGACCGTTCGCCACGTCAACCGCGCCGGCGCGGTCGTCATTTACGACGTCGACCCGCCCCAAAACGCCAAGGAGCACCTGTACGACTTCAAGGACATCGCGTTCCTGTCCTCGGCTGACGAGGACGACCAGCTCGGTCGCTCGATTGCCCTGCCCGATCTGGGCAACCGCCATGTGCTGGCGGCCGGCGCGCCGGGTGGCGGCAAAGCCGCCGTCTTTTACTGCCCGTCGTTCTTGCTTCCCGCGTTCGCGGGCGCACGCTGTCAGTAAGCCATTCCCTGGATCCTGGCTCCCGCTTCGTAAAACATGCTGCCCGAGCACAAGCAGATTCTGGTCGTGGACGACGAGCCCAACCTCCGGCGCGTGCTCAGTGCGCAGCTGGAGCGTGACGGCTACGACGTCCACACGGCGGAGGACGGCGAACAAGCGCTGTCCATCCTCAAAGAGCATCACATCGACTTGGTCATCACCGACTTGCGTATGCCGCGCATCGACGGCATGGAGCTGCTGCGCCGCGCGCAGAAGCTCGACGCTGAGTTGCCGGTCGTGATGATCACCGCTCACGGCACCGTGGACAACGCTGTCGAGGCGCTAAAATCGGGCGCCTTCGACTACCTGACCAAGCCGTTCGACCAGGTCGAGGTGCGCACGATCGTGGCCAAGGCGCTGCGCACCCGTGACCTTTCGGCGACCGAGGCTAGCCGGCCCTTCCACGAAATTCCGGTCGAGGGCGCGCGCTACGGCATCATCGGCCAAAGCGGCAGCATCCTCGACCTGTACGCGGTGCTGGACCGGGTCGCGGACACGCCGACCACCGTGCTCATCACGGGTGAGTCCGGCACCGGCAAGGAGCTGGTGGCGCGCGCGCTGCACGAAAGCTCTTCGCGCCACGACAAGTCGTTCATCAAGGTCAATTGCGCCGCCATCCCAAAAGATTTGATGGAGAGCGAGCTGTTCGGCTACGAGCGCGGCGCCTTCACGGGTGCAGTTGGCTCGAAGCCGGGGCGCTTCGAACTGGCCAGCGGCGGTACGCTGTTTTTGGATGAAATTGGCTCTATTCCGGTCGAAATGCAGGTCAAGCTGCTACGCGCTCTGCAAGAGAGCGAGTTCGAACGCGTCGGCGGCGTGCGCACCATTCGCGTCGACGTGCGGCTGATCGCCGCGACCAACAGCGATTTGAAGAAAGAGATCGCACAGGGCAGCTTCCGCGAGGACCTGTACTACCGGCTCAACGTCGTGCCGATTCGGTTGCCGTCCCTGCGCGAACGCGCCAGCGACATTCCTCTCCTGGCGCTACATTTCATCCGCAAGTTCAACGCTCGTTTGAAGAAGAACATCGACGGCGTCGAGCCCGCTGCGCTCGCGCGTCTCATGGCGTATCCGTGGCCTGGCAACATTCGCGAGCTAGAGAACGTGATCGAGCGCGCCGTGCTGTTTTGCGACGGCGACGAGTTGCACTTGGGCGACTTGCCGGCCGAGATGCGCGGCTCTTCTGGCCTGCCCGATGCGCCCTCGACGACTCCGCTGCCGCCGCATTCCAGTGAGGCGTCCAGCGGTCCTTCGGACGGCCTGAAGGAGCAAGTCAAAGCGGCCATGAGTCGGCTGGAGCGCGAGCTTATCGTGCGGGCCCTGGAGCAAACCAACGGCAACGTCACGCACGCCGCTCGCTTGCTGAAGATTTCCAGGAAGGGGCTACAGCTGAAGATGAAAGAGCTGGGGCTCCGTGAGCAGGGCGAGCGCGGCGAGGGCTGAAGCGTGCGTGTTTCATCGCGCAACGCTCGCGTTTGGGCCTGGTTCGTGCTGTTGGGGTCGCTGCAGCTAGCTGGCTGCAAGCGCGCTCCGCCCGCGCCCAGCACCAGCACGACCAAGCTGGCTCCCAGCGGGTCGCACCGCTCCTCCATCTCTCCGCCGACGCCTCCGCCTGCGCCGCGTCGAGGCATGATTTGGATTGATCCCGGCCCGCTGGTGGCCGGCACACCGCCGGGGCAGCTGCCGCGCTTGGCCGATCAAGAAATGCCAGGCGAGCAGGTAATCTTGAAGGGGTTTTACATAGACCTTTACCCCTACCCGAACGAGGAGGGCGCGATTCCGCTCACCAACGTGACTCGAGACGGGGCCGTCAAGTTGTGCGCCGAGCAGGACAAGCGGCTGTGCGGCGAACTCGAGTGGGAGCGCGCGTGCAAGGGGCCAAGCAACACGATCTTCGAGTACGGCAACGCTTACCACGCGGACCGCTGCGGCACCGGTAACGAGCCGGCGCTCAAGCCCAGCGGGTTGCGCGTGGCGTGTCGCAGCGAGTTCGGTGTTCGCGATCTGCACGGCGGCGCGTTCGAGTGGACGGCCAGCCCCTGGGGCCGCGGCACTGAAGCGGGATTTTTCGCAGTGCGGGGCGGCAACAGCCCAAACGGAGAGCTGACGGGGCGCTGCGCCAACGCCGAACCGAAGCAGCCTGCCCAAAGCGCCGCCAGCATCGGCTTTCGCTGCTGCGCGGGGCCAGCCAGCGCCGTCGAGGTCGTGCTCGACGTGCGTCGCGGGCCAAAGCTCGAAGCCAAGGGCGTGGTCGAAAAAGAGCTGGCGCGGACGTTCCTGCGCGCCGTCCCGCCCGACGCCGAGACGCACCTGCGTCGCTTCGGCGAGCCGCGCGTAGAAATGTTCTGGATTTGGCGCCCCATCGCCAACGAGGACCTGCACGTAGCCCGGATTTGCGCCGGCCTGGGCAAGCAGCCCGCATGCGGCCTGCTGTTCGTGCGCTTGGGGCTAGGCGCGCCCGACCTGCTGGGCTGGGCCGAGAGCGGCATCGTGCCAGGTTCCTTGCACATCGAGCAGAACCCACGTCAGCTTTGGATCCTGGGTGGCGACGACCCGGGGCCATTCAAGCGCCGGGTTGGCTACGCGTGGGGCCAAATCAGCATGGGCCCGGTCGAGCGGCACGTCGACAAACCCAAGAGGAAAAAGAAACCTTGAGCTCGGGCAGACGTGCTGTCGCGTCAGCGTCGCAGCGTTTGCGTCAGCGCTCGCACGCGACGTCGATGCGCACAGCCGCCGCGTGCGAGCGCTTGACCAGCCGCTCGAGCTCGCGGCGCGGCTCAGCCACCTTGCTGCCGGTCGACGCCTTCAGCACTGCAGCGTGATTGCGCAACGTGGTGTCGGTGGCCTGCAGCACGGCAATGTAGTCGCGCAACGCCACAGTGCGCGGGGTGTCACCGACTGCCCGAGGCTGCAGGCTCTGCGCCAGCGCTGCGTAGCGCTTCGCGATGCGGAGCTCGTCCAATGGCTTGGCACGGGACAGCGCTTCGATTTCGGCCACGGCCGCGTTCACGTCCAGCGCAACGGCGCGGCAAGCGCTAATTTGGCGAAATTTTCCGCAGCCCACGCCAGCGAGCGCCAGCGCGAGCGCCAACAGCAGGCGGAGCGACGGCTTCGGACCGGACATGCGGCGACCCTAGCACGCGGCGCTGCTATCCTGGCTCGGCCGATGCGCTCCTGGCTCGCCGCTTGTCCGCTGATTTG
>JAYUYU010000089.1:0-2944 GCA_043752365.1 Myxococcales bacterium
AATGAAAGTCGCCGTGTGGGACGGCAAAGCCGTGGGCCTCGACGTCTCTTCTACGCCGAAAAACGACAAAGTCGTCGCCTGCGTCAAAGACCAAATCAAAAAGCTCACCTGGAAAGCCCGCGTAAAGTCGTTGAACATCGTGGAGTATTCATTCTAAACCCCCACCGCGCTGAGGGGTCTGGAGCGTGAAGACGTCGATGAGTCGAAAGCTCAGGCCCTGGGGTGTTGCCGCAGGGCCACTTTGCTCGACGGCGATAGTGTGGCCGCGTAGTCCGTCCTTGGTCAGGTGAAAGCGAATGAATTGTCGGAAGGCGACCACGCGCGCGGCGCCGCCAACCTCGTTCCAGTGGCCGTCGAGGGAGCCGACGATGGCTAGGTACCAAGTAAAATAGGTAGTGCCCAAGAACGCGGCGATGGAGGGCGCAACCACGAACTGAAAGAAGGCCGCTCCCGAGCCATTGGCCACCGTGTAGTTGTGCGGCGCTACCGTGACCAACGCCGCTACCGTAGTGACCCAGCTGGCCACAGCGGTAGCGATCAAAAGGCTGGTCCATCGGCGAATGAAGAATTGCCGGCCTGGGACAAACAGCACCCATCCGAGCAGCACCGCCACGACGGCAGTCACCGGACTCCGAAAGCTGGAGATGTCCACCAGGTCGCCGCTCAAGCTGGCAGGCACCAGCCTCGCGCAAATGAGCGGCGTCACGACCTGCACCGCGGCGTGCACCAAGCCGATCAGTGAGATGGCAAGCTTGCGGGTCCAGGACAGGCCTTTCGGTGCCGCGTGGGACCAGCCCACGTAAGCGCCGCCCAGCAGTGCCCCAACGCCGACCAGCAGGGCGAAAGCATCCAACGCTGCCACGCTGGCGCGCGGCGCGAACGGCGAATAGAGGAAAGCCATTAGGCCAATCAGCGCACCGGCCACGATCAAGGTCGTGAGCCAAAAGCTGCGGTATGGATTGAACTTGCCGCCCAAGCCGAAGCCCCAAGACGCCTCGGCCAAGTTGCGCTTCGCCTGCGGGTTCTGCTCGTGTACCTGGACGATTTCGCGGAACAGCCGATTGGCTACAAGGATGGCGATTCCGAAAAGCCCCAGGGCAATGAGGAGCAACACGTCGCGCCCCAAGTCTGCCGCGCGGGTAGGCTGGAGCCAGCACGAGTCTGGCGGAAATACTTGGCTTATCAGCCAGCCCAAACCACTGCCGCCGGACGCAGCCAGGGCCAGCAGTGAGGGGAGCGCGGGATACGATTGGGCGTTCGGAAACACTTTGTCGAGCAGCCAGCCCACTCCTCCGGAACTCGTTGCTGCCAAGCCGAGCAGCACGCTGAGGACGAAAGGAATGGCGCGAATCCAGCTGCCGACAAGCAGGCTTCTCGGATGGAACAGCTTGGGCGCGATGGCCGCGAGCGACTCTGCGGCGGAGGGGTACAGGGCCGCTGCCGCCCGCTCTCCAAGTCGAACAAAGCTGGGATGGTGAAACGCGCCGCCAAGCCCCGACACGACCGAGCAGTAGCCGGTGTCATCCTTTGCCTGGTAGCGCGCGTAGTGGTGAACATCGCCGGAGAGCTCGAGCAGACAATGCTCTTTGGGCAACGCTGCGCGATCGTCGTGGACGTGTGGCAGCGTCAGAGCCGTGAGAGCTTGCTGGTGCACGTCGCCGGGAGCGCTCCGCCCGAAAGCGATAGCGGGTGAGGGGGTACACAAGATCAGCCGAGGTGGCGGCACATCGCCTGAGCCGAGTAAGCTGCGGAAATATTCGGCTTGGCGAGGGTCGAGGTCGCCGTCGATGTCCAAGCCCCACAATTGCCAGCCGTGGGGCAACTGAAGGGCGGCGTACGAGGCCTGCTGCACGCGTTGAAATCCCTTTAGCTCGATGCCAGGATCGTCGGGCGTCGGGCGTTGGAAGAGTTTAGCGAACCCCTTGAGATGGTCGTACCAGTCGTGGTTTGCCGGGATGCCATACAGGCGGACTGGCGGATCGTGGCGCTCGGGCAGATCCGCTCGGGCCCAGTCGAAAGGCTCTTGCACCCGCGCCTTGATCGTCGCTTCGTCACCGATGTGGTAGCCAGCGTCGCCGCCGACGAACAGAAATTGGCCGCGAGGTAGCCGGGCGCCCGGCGTGGCAGAGGGCGAGCCGCTCGCCTCGACTGGCGTGAGCGGGATGCCGTCCGTTGGCACCGCGGCGTCCCCCAGCGTGCCGTCGAAGTCGACCTGGCAGGCGTACGCGATGGCGTACATGGCCTCGCCGCTGTCACCCATGTCTGACAAGTAATCGAACCAAATTTCTTCCGCTTCGGGCGGAGCGGCTTCCGGCGCCGTCGGAGCGTAACGCCCGTCGCAATGCCGATGCTCGTCGTGCCGGTGCCCCAAGGGGACGGTCATCCAAGCGCGGGGGTCGTGGCGCTTCTCCCGCAAACGACCAAGGCGCGCCACGAGATCGGGCCCCAACATCCAGCCCACGGGGTCACGGGGTTGCCGCGTCCCCGGTCCAATATCTCGCATTGGCGTCGACACTGAGGCCCGCCGCGCTCGGGCGGAAATGGTCATTCTTTCCAGTACTTCGCATACCGCCCCGTCACGCAAGCGCCTCGCCCAGTCTCTCGCTACTGTCCCGCACTCGCGCCCCGCGCCGTCCCCTCACGAGCCATCAAAGCGGAGCGCTCTGCTACAGCGCGCGCTCGCGCAACGGACAGTCCGGGCACTCGCCCCGCGCCGTCCCCTCACGAGCCATCAAAGCGGAGCGCTCTGCCACAGCGCGCGCTCGCGCAAGGCGCGAGCCAGATCGCGGTTACCCGACTTTGGCGAGAGCAGATCACGATCGAGACAGGAGACCGGAGTGGACAAGACTCGGCGAGGCCGAGCGCGCGCTGCGGTTCAGTACAGGAAGATCGCAGGGCGTAGCGGCAAAGCACGGAGGGGACGAAGACCCCGAGGCAAACCAAG
>JAYUYU010000090.1:0-7562 GCA_043752365.1 Myxococcales bacterium
GGCGCCAGCCGCCCCGGAACCTGCTGCAGTCGATCTGTCCGCCCTGCCAACCGAACGGCCCGAGCCAGCGCTCAAGCCCGACCCCGCCGCGATTTTGCCCGCTAAGCCGCGCGCGCCAGCGCCTCGCAAAGCCCGCGCGCCCCGGCGCGCTTCCACCGCCCCGGCTGTAACCGGCTCGGATGCAGCGACGAGCAGCCCGCCCGCCGCTGGCACTTTTGGCCAAGAGGGCCTGGCGCCCGGCGTCCGCCGCTTGGGCTACGCCTTCACGCGCGCGATTCCGGCGGCCAGCCCGGCAGACAGCGCGTGGCGCGAATTGCCGGTCGGCCACGTCGGCACCATCCGCATCGAGCTCGAAGTCGACAAAAGCAATCGCTTGGGTGCGCTAAAACGTTGGCAGGCGCCCGACGAACCCGCACCACCCGCCGTGCTCGAGCGCATGGTCGAACGCACCCTCATTTTGCTGCGCGCCGGCCAATTCGCGCTCTCCGGCTCCAACCAACCCGGCTCCGAGCGCCTAGTCATCGACGTACACCTACGCGACGACGCCGCCGACGAAGATGCAACCGACAACGTCGTCAACAAAGGATTTGACGGCGCCACCCCCGGCCACCCCGGCAAAGCCCACTTCCGCTACGGCACGGGGCGCACCTTCGAAGCCAAAGTCACCATCGTTCGCTCCGGGCCGTAGACACTCGGAGAGAGACCACGAGAGAACAGGAAGGCGAAAAGCCTTTTAGGGGAGCTCCAGGTTCGACGCGCAAGGGAAAGCCCTTCTCAATTCGCAAAAGTCACTTCGAGGTCGAAGTCACTCCCAGCAGCCCCTGAAAAGTCACTTCGAGGTCGAAGTCACTTTTGGAGTTGGGAGGGGTCGCGCAAATGACTAAACCGACAAATAGGGAAACGCGAGGCGAGGAAATTTCGGGTGCGCCATCGAGCGGTGCCAGCCTGCCCGCGATGGCGGACCTGGTCTTCTGGCGCGCAGCGCGCAAACCCCGAAGATCGCGCTTTCCCGACTCCCCGTCTTCCTGTTGATTACCATCTCGACCGCCACGATGTGGCCGACTGCCGCCACGGAAGTTTCTGCGAAGGGGGCTGCGGGGTGGCAGCCCTGGTCGCCAGCAGTGTCAGGGGCGCGCGAGGGCGAGGTGTTTGTGTTTGAGGCGTTCGGGCGCGATGGGGGCTTCGACTTCGGCGTAGCCGTGGCCGTCGGGGCGATGGCCGAGGGCGAGGAATTCGCGCCGGTAGGATGCGAAGTCGCCGCCGGTTTTGACGGCGCGGTAAAAGGCGAGGGCTTCGGGCTCACCGCCTTGGGCGAGCACGTATTCGACCCAGGCCCACTTGGCGCTGACTGCGCGAACGTCGGCGCGGCCGCGCAGGCCGCGACGGAGGCGTTCGAGGCGAGCGTCGACGGTGCGGATGCCAGCGTAGGGCATGCGGTCGAGCGGGGTGTTGCGCTTGGCGCAGAAGGGCGCGACGCCGAGCGCTATGGGGATGATTTTGGAGAGCTCGCTGACGAAGCGGACGCATTCGTCGATGTCTTCGTCGGCTTCGCCTGGCAGGCCCACCATGAGGTACAGCTTGAGCCGCTCGTAGCCGTGACGCCGGGCGTTTTCCGCGGCAACTTGGTAGTGCGGCTCGCGCCCGCGGCGCTCGATGAGGTTGCGCATGCGTTCGCTGGGGCCGTCGAGCGCGGTGGTGAGAGTCTTGTAGCCGGCGCGACGCAGGGCGTGCACGAACTCGTCCTTCAGCTTGTCGGGGCGCAGGCTAGACAAGCCGACGTGGCAGCCGCGATCGGCCAAGGCGTTGACGATGTCGGTGATTTTCGGGTGATCACTGACGGCGGCGCCAACGAGGCCAACGCGTTTGTGATCGAGCGGAATGGCGTCGAGTACGACGTCTTTGGGCACGATGCGCATGCCGCCGTTGGTGGAGCGGCGCATGACACAGTAGGTGCAGCCGCGGGAGCAGCCGCGCTCGGCCTCGATCAAGAACATGTTCGAGAGCTCGGTATGCGGCGTGACGATGGTGCTGGTCGACGGCAACAGCGAGTCGTCGCAGGCGGCGATTTTCGCTAGCTGGTCGCCATGATGCTCGGGCACGAAGACGTTGGGATGCTCCGCCAGCGCCGTGAGCGCTGCCGCCCTCGAGCTGCTTTCGCCGATCGTGCGCACGACCCACTCGGCGACGCCCTCACCCTCGCCCATCACGACGGCGTCGGCGAAGGCGGCCAGCGGCAGCGGGTTCGAGAACGTGAGCGGACCACCGCACAGAATGAACGGCGCGTCGGGCTCGCGTTCGCGGCGCAAAGCCGGGATGCCGGAGGCTTCGAGCAGGCGGATCATGCCGGCTAGCTCGAGCTCGTACGCCACGCTGAGCGCGATGATCGGAAACTCCGACAACCCTCGCAGCGTTTCATAGGTGACGGGGCGTTCGGTCTCGGTGCCGGGGCGTTCCGCACCATCGGGCAAGAACGCGCGCTCGCAACAGACGCCAGGCATGTCCATGAAGGCGCGGTAGATGCGCTGGAAACCAAGCGAGCTCATACCCACGTGGTAAGGCGACGGGTACGCCAGTACGACCGTGAGCGGTGCCGATTTCGCGATGCGGCCGCGCTCGTCGGAAAGGCGAGTCTCTATCGTGCGCCGCGTGGATTCTGAGACCATGACGAAAGCTGGGCGCAGTATATCTCGCTCGGCGGCCGGCGCCGCTGGGTCCAACGCAAAACCGCGCCGCATCGGTAGTCTCGGGGCATTTCCCGCGCTAGTCTCGGCCTGCGTGAGTCAGGATTCGCTCGTTTACGACTGGAATGAAAGCGACGCCGCCGCGTGGTGCGCTAGACCGGTCCAGCTGCTCGACGAAACGCTGCGCGACGGCCTGCAGAGCCCCTCGGCTCAGAATCCCAAGCTGGAGCAAAAGCTCGAAGGCCTGCGGCGCATGGCACGCCTGGGAGTTTCCGCCGTGAACTTGGGGCTGCCGTCAGTTTCCCGCGCGGCTCGCGAAGAAGTCGCACATTTGCTGCGGCTGATCCGCGACGAGCGGCTGCCGTTGCTGCCGGTATGCGCTGGGCGAACGCTGCCGGGCGACGTGACACCAATTTTGGAGCTGGCAGAAGAGACGGGCATTGCCATCGAGGTTTCGGTGTTCGTGGGCGCGAGCCCGATTCGCTGGCGCGCGGAAGGTTGGGATTTGGCGCGCGTCTCGCAGCTGACGCAAGAAGCCGTGGGGCTCGGCGCGCGCGCTGGCTTGCCGGTTACGTTCGTGACCGAAGACACCACGCGCACACCGCCCGAAACGTTGCGGCGCTTGTTCGAGCTCGCCATCGAGCACGGCGCTACGCGCTTGTGCCTGTGCGACACGGTCGGCACCGCTTCCGAAGCCGGCGCGCGCAGTTTGGTGAGCTTCGCCCGCCAGGTGACGGCCGGTGCTGGCCGCCCGATTGGGCTGGATTGGCACGGACACGACGACCGCGGCTTGGCTTTGGCCAACGCGTTGGCGGCGCTCGAAGCCGGTGTCGATCGCGTGCACGCCACGGCGCTTGGAATTGGCGAGCGCGTCGGCAACACCCCGCTCGAGCTTTTGGTCGCCAACCTGGCTTTTTTGTCAGGCAAAGAGCCGGACGCCCAGCGGTTGCGTGACTACTGCGAGCATTTTGCGGCAGCGCTGGGCCTAACGATTCCGGAGAACCATCCGCTAGTGGGCGTGAATGCGTTTCGGACCGCCACTGGCGTACACGCAGCTGCGATTGTGAAGGCGCTGGGTAAGGGCGAAGCGTTGGCCGATCGCGTTTACAGCTCCGTGCCGGTGAGTCGCTTCGCGAGCGGGCACGACATCATGATTGGCTACATGTCGGGCACGTCGAACGTCGTGCACTGGCTGCGCCGGCACAGCATCGAACCGAGCGACGTGCTGGTGACGCGAATTTTGGAACGCGCTCGCGCCGCCAATCGGGTGCTGCGCGACGACGAAGTGCTGGCAGTAGTGCGCGCTCGCTGAAGCGCCCACATTGACGCGGCCGACAATCGATTTAAGGGCGAGGCGGCGCGACCGTTCGTACTCCTTGTGACGGAATCCATCACCCCACGACCCAACCCAAACCCCGAGATCCGCTTCCAGCCCAGCATGCTGAGCTTGCCCAGCTCGGCCTCTACCGTGGCGCCGGAAGACAAAGCACCCCCCAGCACCCAACAAGGGCCGAAGCCCGGGGCGCGGCGCAAACTTTGGTTCTTTGCGGCACTCTCGGCGGTGGCGGCGGTGGTGGGCGCCAAGGCCCTTGGCGGCTCCCCGCCCCTAGCGTCTCACGTTCACAGCGGTAGTCCAGGCTACAAGCAATCCAAGAGCGGACACGATCTGCATTGGAAAAAGCGAGCCATCACGGTGTACCTCGACGGCTCGCTCGACAAATTGGGCCCCAGCGCGCGGGACGCCGTGATGCAAGCCTTTGGTCAGTGGGTAGCGAGCGACACGCGACTGCCCGGCTTGAGCTTCGACACCGGTAAGACCTCGGCGGCTCCCATGCAAGACGGCAAGAGCACGGTAAGCTTTGGGCGCATCACCGCGCCCGGCCATGAGCACGACGTAGCGATTACGGTGACGTACTCCAACGACGCCTCGGGTGAGATTGTCGAAGCTGACATCATTTTGAACTCGCTCTATCCGATGGGCGTCCTGACACGCAAGCCAGACGGCCAGGCCCAGGACGCGAAGAGTGGCGAGCGCCACGACGGAAGGAACGACAACGACGGTCGCAACACCTTGGACGGCGGCAGCCAAAAAGACGACGAAGAGTCGATGGATTGCCAGAACCGCTACGATGCGCAGAACGTAGCGACGCACGAGGCGGGCCATTTCTTCGGTTTGGGCGAGGACCCAGTCGAGCGCCAAGCGGCGATGTTTCAGACCATCGATCAATGCGAGACCCACAAGCGCGAGCTGGCCACCACCGACGTGGGCGCGCTGGGCACGCTCTACGCTCAAAGCGCCGACCCCGAAGAAGCCAAGGCCGGGGCGCGCGCCTGCAGCTTTGGCAGAATACCCAGCAACGGGGGGGCCTGGCTTTCTGGCGCGATTTTCGGGCTCGTGCTGCTGCGTCGCCGTCGCGCGCGTTGATGCTAGAACCTGCGGCGTGAAAGCGCCCCCTGCCGCGCCCAAAGGTCGAAGGACGGCGCTGAGCCAGCTGGGCGGTGCCGTGGAGCTGTGGGGCGACGCCGCGCTGTCGGCGGCGCTGCACGAAGCTTTCGACGTGGTCGCCACCGAAACCGCCGAGCTAGCCGACGTACACGGCTTCCACAGCTACCCCGCGCGCATGCACCCTGAAACCGCGCAGCGCTTAATCGCGCAGCTTTCGGCGCCGGGCCAGACGGTGCTCGATCCATTCTGCGGCAGCGGCACGGTGTTGGTCGAAGCACGGCGCTTGGGTAGGCACGGCTTGGGCTACGACGTGAACCCGCTGTCACGCGAGCTTTGCTGGCTGAAGACGCTGGGCCCCGACGACGAGTGGTTGAGCGCTTTGAGCGCAGAGGCCGCGCGCGTAGCCGCTCACGCTGATGAGCGACGCAAGCAAAAGGCCGGCGCCACGCAGCGCTACGGCGACGTCGACCGGGAGCAATTCGCCGCCCACGTGCTGCTGGAGCTGGACGGCTTGCGCGACGGCATTCGAGCCAGCGACAATCCCGAGCTGAAGCGTGCGCTGTTCTTGGTGCTGTCCGCACTTTTGACCAAGGTGAGCCAAAAGAGCGGCGACAGTGGCGCTCGCGCTACCGAAAAGCGCGTCGCTCCCGGTTTTCCAAGCCGCTTTTTCGTCAAGAAAACGGCCGAGCTTTGCCGGCAATTGGCCGAGTATCGACAAAGTTCGCCAGCGGGGGCGCCAGCGGCCGCATGCACGTTGGGCGACGCGCGCAAACTGCCAGGCCTTGCCGCGCGCTCGGTCACGCTGGTCGTGTCGTCGCCGCCGTACCCGGGGGTTTACGACTATTTGACGCACCACGACGACCGCCTACGTTGGCTGGGCCTGCCGACGCGCGACTTCGAGGAGCTGGAGATTGGGTCTCGGCGCGAGTTGTCGAGCGAGTCCTTCGGTCCCGCCCTGGCGCGTTGGGAGCGCGACTTGGGGGCGACGCTGGCGGCGCTCGCGCGGGGCCTGAGCGCTGACGGGCGCATCGTGCTCTTGATCGCCGATTCGACGCTGGCGGGCAAGCCGCTGTACGCGGAGCGCGTCGTCGACAAGGCCGCTCCGACGGCGGGCCTTACGTTGCTGGCGCGCGCATCACAAGCGCGCCAGCATTTCCATAGTGGCTCGCGCGAGGCGTTCGTGAAGCAGCCGCGGCGCGAGCACCTGCTGGCGCTTGGCTTGGCTCAGCGAAACGACTGAGGCGAGCCCCAAACCAGGCGCAGCGCGAACGCCCACGCCAGGCCGACGCTGGCGTGACCGAACAGCAGATGCCCGGCGTGGGCCGAGCCGCAGTGCACGTGAAGCACCAAATTTGCCGCCAGTCCGGCCAGCGCACCCGCCGAAACCAACGCGCTCACAGGCACGACTTCGCGCCGTTCGAACAGCCAGTAAAGCAGCACTACCGGCACTACCGACGCGGCACCGTACGAAAAGCAACCAGCCGGATTGCCCCAAGCAGCGGCCGCCTCCATTGAACCGGCGCCGATGGGAGCCAGCAGCGCTGCCAGCGCCGGAACCGCGAGCAGCGCCAAGGCCACGCCGCGCTGCCACCAAGGCGAACTAAGTGGCGTGAGCCCGCCAAGCGTCAGCGAACGCACGCCGAGCAGCAGCGTCGCGCCCAACGCCAACGCCACGCCCCAAAATACGCTGGGCGATGGGTCGCCGAAGTCGGAGAGCCTGGGCAGCAGGAACTGGCCCAACATGAGCGCGCCTACAACACCCACCAAGACCAACGTCCTCGTGGACGTCGGCAGCGCGCGCAGCCGCGCCCGCAAACCGACCTCGGCCTGCACGTCGCGCTCGACCAACGCAAACAGCTCTCCCGCCTGGATCTCGGGTTGAACGGCCTGCGCCAAGCAGCGCCCCAAGCGAGCGTCGTTCTCGAACAGCTCCCGGCACTGGAGGCACTGCTTGCAATGTGCCTCCACGTCAGGGCCCGCCGGAACGCGCCCTGCCACGAAGTTGCTGCGAATTTCAGCGCATTCCACGATTGTTGCTCCTCATATGCCGCCTGGCCGTTGGCGGTTACCGGCCAGCGCTGCCGAGCCACCCGCCCCGTCGAGCGGTAGCAGGTCGGCGTCGTCGCCCAACGCCTGGCGCAACCGAACGTAGCCGCGGTGGGCGCGGACTTTGACGGCGCTCACACTTGCACCCACTACCAGCGCTACCTCTGGAAACTCGAGCCCGTCGAACCAATGCAGCTCGATGACCTGGCGCTGATCAGCCGGCAGACTTGCCATGACGCGCGCCAAGGTACGCCGTGCGTCGACGCGAGCCGCGCCCAGCGCCCCGACGGTCGGCTCAGGGGACCCTTCGGCGTCCAACGAGCGCTCCGGGCGGCGCTTTTTCCTCCGGAAGTATTCGCGCTTCAGGTTCAGCGCGATGGTGAAGACCC
>JAYUYU010000091.1:0-2937 GCA_043752365.1 Myxococcales bacterium
GACGTGCGCCCGGGCCAGCTCTACGGCTATCGCGTCGATGGGCCGTACGCGCCCGAGCAGGGCCACCGCTTCAACCCAAAGAAGCTGCTGTTGGATCCGTACGCCAAGGCCATTTCGGGCGAAGTGCGCGGGCTGGACGAAATGTTCGGTTACCGCCTGCGCGACCCGCAGCTCGACCTTTCGAAGAGCGAGCTCGACAGCGGGCCGTATATGCCGAAATCCGTCGTCGTCGAGACGGCGTTCACGTGGGGCGAAGACCGGCCACCCAATGTGCCCTGGAGCCGCACGCTCATTTACGAGTGTCACCTACGCGGTATGACCATGCGCCATCCGGGCGTGCCCGGACATTTGCGTGGCACGTACTTGGGCCTAGCCTCCGACGCCATTATCGATCACCTGCGCTCGCTCAACGTGACGGCCGTCGAGCTGTTGCCGATTCACCACCCGGCGGGTGAACGACGGCTCGAAGACCTGAACCTGACCAACTACTGGGGCTACAACACGATCGGCTTCTTCGCCCCCGATCCGCGTTTTGCGTCAGGCGCGCACGGTGAACAGGTGACCGAGTTCAAGACCATGGTGAAGGCGTTTCATCGCGCTGGCATCGAGGTCATTCTGGACGTGGTTTACAACCACACGGGCGAAGGTTCACAAGACGGCCCCACCGTCTGCTTTCGCGGCATCGACAACGCGTCGTACTACCGGCTCAACCCGCAGAACCCGCGCCACTACGTCGACTTCACCGGCTGCGGTAACAGTCTCAACGTGCTTCACCCGCGTACGCTACAGCTGGTGCTCGACAGCTTGCGCTACTGGGTTACTGAGATGCACGTCGACGGCTTCCGCTTCGACCTTGCCTCCACGTTGGCGCGTGACCCTTACGAGTTCGACTCGTTTTCGCGGTTTTTTGCGTTGGTCCAGCAGGATCCGGTGCTCCAAAAGGTCAAGCTCATCGCCGAACCTTGGGACTTGGGGCCGGGCGGCTATCGGCTCGGTGGCTACCCGCCAGGCTGGGCCGAGTGGAACGGCCGTTACCGCGACTGCATCCGTCGCTTTTGGCGCGGCGACGAAGGCCAAGTGCCGGAGCTTGCGTCGCGCTTGTCCGGCTCCAGCGACATCTTCCACGGTGGTGATCGCGGGCCGTACGCCAGCATCAACTTCGTCACCTGTCACGACGGCTTCACGCTCAAAGACTTGGTCAGCTACGAGCGCAAGCACAACGAAGCCAACGGCGAAGACAACCGCGACGGCAACTCGGACAACGCCAGCAGAAACTGGGGCGTCGAAGGCGAAACGCGCAGCGCCCAAGTGTCGCGTCTGCGCGAGCGCATGATGAAGAACATGTTGGCTACGCTGGCATTCTCGCAAGGCGTGCCGATGATTTCGCACGGCGACGAAATCGCGCGCAGCCAAAAGGGCAACAACAACGCCTACTGCCAGGACAACGACCTGAGCTGGCTGCAGTGGGATCTGGATCCGGCGCAGGCTGACCTGCTCGACTTCGCCAAGAAGGTGTTCGCAATCACGCGCACCAACCCGCTGTTTCGCCGCCGTCGTTTTTTTGCAGGCGGAGCCGTTTCCGCTCACGGCGTCAAAGACGTCTCGTGGGTTCGGCCCGATGGCGCCGAAATGACCCTCGAGGATTGGGGTAACCCCAAAAACCACATCCTGGGCATGCTCATCCCCGGTGAGGCTTCCGACGACGTGGACGAGCGCGGCCGGCCCAATCAGGGCCAGTCCCTGTTGCTCTTGCTGAACGCGAGCAATCGCTCGCACAAATTCGCCCTGCCGAGCCTGCCCCAGAAGGGCCATTGGCAGGAGGTCGTGAACACCGCCCAGGCGACGCAACGCATCCAAAAAGGCAGCGGGATCAATGTTGCGCCGCACTCACTTGTGCTGCTTTGCTACCTCCTCGACTGATGGCTTCCTTTATCCGTACCCCAGGTTTTCAATCTTCGGACCCAGTCTTGTTGGGGGACGTCGAGAAGCTCACCAGTCTGATCGAAGATCGCTGTCATGAGCCCCACGCCGTGCTGGGCGCGCACCCGGCCGAGCACGCTGGCGGCTCTGGCATCGTGGTCAGGGCGTTCCACCCCGACGCCACGGGCTGTGAGGTCGTCATGGGCGGCAGCTCATGGCCCATGGCGCTGTTGGCTGGCGGCGTGTTCGCGGTGTTCTTGGCCGGGCACCGGCCGCACATCGACTACACGCTGCGCTTCCGTTTTGCAGACGGACAAACTTGGGAGCGCGAGGACCCGTACCGCTTCCTGCCTTCGCTCGGCGACATCGATCTGCACCTGATTGGTGAGGGCAACCACCGCCGCCTGTGGGAAGCGCTGGGCGCGCACCCCAAAACGATGAACGGCGTACAGGGCGTCGCGTTTGCGCTGTGGGCGCCCAACGCGCAGCGCGTCAGCATCGTCGGCGACTTCAACCGTTGGGACGGTCGCTTGGTGCCCATGCGCGCGCTCGGCGGCTCGGGCATTTGGGAAGTCTTCGTGCCGGGCGTCGGCGCCGGCATGCTGTACAAGTTCGAGCTCAAAACGAAGGACGGCGCGCTGCGCCTGAAGACCGACCCGCTTGCTCGCGAAATGGAGCATCCCCCCGCCAGCGCCTCGCGCGTCAGCGTCTCGACGCACGCGTGGCGCGACGAAAGTTGGATGAAATCGCGCATCGGCAAAGACATTCAGCGCGAGCCGGTCAACATTTACGAAGTGCACCTGGGCTCGTGGGCGCGCGTGCCTGAGGAGGGCAATCGCTGGCTTTCTTACCGTGAAATCGCCCCACGGCTGGTCGAGCACTGCTTGCGGCTCGGCTTCACGCACATCGAGCTGATGCCCATCGCGGAGCACGCGTTTTACCCCTCCTGGGGTTATCAGGTCACCGGCTACTTTGCGCCCACGGTGCGCTTCGGCACGCCGGACGATTTCCGCTATT
>JAYUYU010000092.1:0-7545 GCA_043752365.1 Myxococcales bacterium
CCCCTCCACCAGGCCCTATAGGTGACGTCATCGTCTTCTCCCGCTCGACGCTCCGGCTTAGCACGGGCACCTACTACCTCAGTAGCCTCACTCTCGAGCCCCAAGCTCAGGTGGCCGTCGACACCACCCGAGGTCCCGTCGTGGTCTACGTGCGGGCGGGGCTCACCTGGCGGGGAGGAGTGACCTTCAACGGCCCATCGAATCGGTTTCTCGTGGCCTATTCGGGAACGAATGCCCTGGCGCTGGAGTCACCGTTCACCGGCACGGTCATAGCTCCAGGCGCGTCGCTGCGACTAGCCGTCGGTGGTGCAACGCATACCGGCGCGTTTTTCGCGAAGAGCCTCCAGCTCGACCCGGATGTGCAGGTGAAGTTCCAGTCGTTCGCGAATTGGTCCGACCTCCCGGTAGTTCGCGACAGCCTTTGCGCCCCAGCCGCACCAGGGGTTGGCGCTCAAACGCTAACAGTCCATGTACCGCGAGGCTTGCGGGGCGCAGATGTGGCCGTCCAGGCCGAGGCGCAATTGACCCTTCAGGCGGGCGCGCAGATCATGGAATATCAAGGCGGTTTTGCGCCCGCGAGCAGCACGGGACAGGGCGCCACCTCTCTCGGCAGCACAGTAGCCACAGGCCACCTCTTCTCTTCGGCCAATACTTCGGTTGGTGCCGGCTCCGTCATCCACGGCTCGGCGCGCTCAGCTGGTAGCATCACGTTTGCGGCCGGCGCCCGGGCTACCGAGACGGTCCGTGCCTCAACTGACCTCGGGCCGTTCGGTGCAGAATCGGTGGCCTACACCCGTCCCAGCGCGCGCGCGAACGGACTCGCCGCGTCCTCGGCCACGGTAGCCGCTAGTCCCAATCTAAACTACGGGCCCTCCAACGTTGGCTACGGAGGTGCCTTGAAGCTCGGCGCCGGGGATTTCCACTTCGATTCGTTGACGGTCGCGCGAGGAGGTCTGATTTCGATCGACAACACGGGTGGCCCGGTCCGGATCTTCATCTACGGCGCCTTCAACTTTGCCGGTGTGATCCGAGAGGCGCTAGCAGACAAAGCCAACGTGCTCTTCGTCCAAACCAGCTGCAACGACGTGACCCTGGAAGGGCCATTTCGGGGCACTTTGCTGGCGCCTGCCGCGAGCATCCGGCTAAAGTCCGTGCCCGCCGGTCACACCGGCGCGTTCTTTGGCGCCTCAGTCATTGTGGAGCCGGGAACTACCGTTCGACACCACGCCTTTAAGCGCAGCGATTGCAGCCAGGTCGATGACGGCTGCGGCAGCACGTTCGGTTGTTCGGTGACAAAACTATGTGCAACACCCACCGCTCTCGCCTCCGTTACCCCCATAGCGGAGTGCGTGCTCGCCCGCCGCGACGGCACGTTCGTCGCGCGTTTCGGCTACAACAACGCAGCTTCGGCGACAGTCTCCATCTCCCCGGGAGCGCAAAACAAGCTCAGCACTGGTACACAGTTTCAGAGCCAAGTGTTCGAACCGGGGCGACACGAAGGCGCATTTTACGTCAAGCTCAGCAATTCACTCACTTGGACACTGGGCACCAAGCAGGCCTCACTCTCCACCAGCTCGTCGCGCTGCCAGGGCGTCGTTGAAGGGCTGGACAGGCCAATTCGAATAGTCGGCAGCCACGACAACGAGAGCGGCGCCAGCACGCCGGGTTCGCAGGGTCACGCTCCGTTGGAATTTCAGGTTCCTCCGCGGCTAGCTGTTTCGCTCGGCGGCGCGGGCAATGGCACGGCTACTCTCAAGTACCGCGACCTCACGGCAGGCCTGGTGACCTGCACATACCGAGGAGGCAGCCGTGTCGCAACGGCTGTCAAAGATTTCGATCGCGCTCGCGGTCGATTTTACGACTTCGTGTCGTGCACCAACGGGGCAGCCAAGGGCTCAACCGCAACAGGCAGCGAGTGGACACTAAACGTCGTGTCGGGCGATCCAACCTACTCGCAGACTGACGTCACGGCGGAGGTTGGCCCAGGTTGCTCAGCGATGGACGCGCCGATCCCCGCGGACATTTCTGTTAGGACGAGAGAAGGCTTCTCGTGGAAGAGCACGCAGCCACTAGCGGACACCGACCCCAACGGGTTGCCAGCGCTGTACTACATGTGGATTTACGTTGAGCGGCGCGAGCAAGTCGAAGCGCTAAAGCGAATGCGCATCTACCATCGTGCGCTGCCCATCTTCGGCTCGCAGCTCGCAGCGTACTCAGGCAAATGTGGAACGATCGACACCTCGGGTGATGGCACGGGGATCTTCGTACACGCGCTGGTTCCGGGCGCCGTCTTCAACCTGTGGCGTGCCACTTCACTTGTAGTCCTGAACCGCGGCGCGGGAACCATCCCGTTTCGCGTCGCCCAAGTGCTACCCGCGCCAGAGCCCGCGCTCATGAATAGCGATGGCCTGTCTCTGTCTTGGAGCAAGATCAAGGCGTCCGGACTCGTGCCGTTTGGTGCGCGCACCGCGACGCAAGCGCCACTATTTGGAATCCACGTCCCCATCGTGGATGACGTTATCGAGGTTGCCGAAGACATCGTGGACGGCTCCGTTGACTTCGTTGCCGGTGTTCCCATAGTGGGTGACGTGATTACAGGGGTGGTTCAATTTGGTGACACCATCGTCGACACAGCCGTCTCGATTGCGCCCAGCTTCGACGAGATTATCGAGGCATCGGTCGACTTGGTCGAGATTGTCGAGGGCCTGGTAACCAACGCCTTGGGTGAATTCGAATCTTGGATATTCGACACCGTCCCCGTGCACCTGGACCTCACCGTCTTGAATCGCGATGCTGCATTCAACACAGATGGCGCGATGATTCGAGCGTGGGGCTCGGAGGGTGGCCGCGAGCTACCGCTCACGGGCATGCGCGCGGAAATTCACAAATGGGGCAACTTGCTTTTGCCGACCATGTATCACAACACCGTCAGCGACGATGGCCAGGTGAACATCGACGTCGGGAAGGGCGGCTCAGCGCGCGGACAAAGCGGGTTGTGCATCAGCCTTGAGAACGATGCAGCCATGATGGCGTCTGGGATCACCGAGAACGAGTTCTGTGATTTTCGGGACATCGAATACAACTGGGACTTCGACAACGGGACAACACGCGAGCTGCGCGTGAACGATTGGCAGCTCCACGCCTTCAACCAAATCAATGATGCGTACCACTACGCCAACAAGGTGCTGGACTTCACGCCGCGTCAGGCGGAGGTGGGCGTCGGATTCGCTGCGAACCTGATCGCCAAGGGCAATAGCGACCAGCCGTTGACAGCGTGCCTGAACTTCCCGGAGGGCAAAGAGCTGCTGCTCGAGATGGCCGGGGCCCTAGCCATAGCTCCAGGGGGTGCCGCCGTCGGTGCATTGGGCTTGCTCGCGACTCCCATCATTCAGCGGGACATGTTCCTGCCCGACACCGCGGAACCCAGGGACTCGCGCGGCATCGTGACGCACGAGTATGGCCACTTCATCATGTGCGACATCTTGCACAACATCGATCGAAACGCGCTCCTTAGGCTGTATCGGGATCGCATTCCAGAAGGGAAGGCAGACTCTCGCGGCGACGACGTGACGGTTCAATCCGAGGCGTTCGCTGATTTCATCATGACGCAGGTCGCGGGCGGCGGTAATTACGCTCAGTTCGCTCCGGATCGCTTCAGCAACTTCTCCAGTTATTGCGTCGGCTCTCCGTGCGTCGAAACGAATTTTAGGGGACAATCCGAGCCCCCCGCAATCGACGCTTTCAACGATGAAGCGCGACGCTTCACGAGCCTCCTCCACGACGCGGTCGATCGAAAAGCTGACCTCTCCCGAAGCGATAACTCGCTGCCCAGCAACGCAGATCTCTGGTCGACGGCCCCAGGCAGCCCACTCGGCTACAGCTCGCTGGGCTACTTAATGGACACGGATGACGCGATCGAGCTGCCAGGGACCGCCGTCGATGAATGGTGGGAAAAGGGGTTGGACGGCTGCCGAGGCGATGTTGGTGACCCCAGCAGCACCTGCAAAATCGACCCGATTCGCATGCAGCACGGCTTGGCCGGCACCATGAAGGATTGGGGCGCCACGTGGTGTGATACTTGCGCGCTAATCATGGCGCATTCAAAGTTGCCCGAGGCTACGAGCGCAACAACGCTCCAAGCAACCTGGCGTGCCTGCACCGACACGAGTGAGGGGCGAGACATCCTCGGCCCTCCGCCTACCGACGATCTGCGTCTCGACGCCGCGACTTGTAAACCCTGCGACCCTGGAACAGTGTCAGACCCATCTGGGCAATGCATGGCCTGCAACGCGAACGAAGTCGTTGAGGCCAACAAGTGCGTGGTGTGCCCGCCCGGTTCCATCATCGATGCCAGCCTGAAGTGCGTCCCCTGCGGTCCCAACGAAGTATCGGTTGGAAACACTTGCAAGGCCTGCGAGTTCTACCAATCGCGCAGCCGCAACATTTGCTTCGACTGCTCGCCCGATTTGACCATCGACTGGAGCACCCTGGCCCCGGCTTGTCCAGCCGAGCAGGTGAGCCTACCGGTCGTCACCGGCGGCGCGGGTGACACCTGCCCGGACGCCTTTTGGGTGGAGATCACCCACATTGACGACGCCTTGAAACGCGCGACGACCAACGGCACAACGCTTGAGGACTTCAAGGTGTTCATCGACGAGCCGGGCGTCACCCAGAAAGCTACGTGCGAGAGCGCTTTCACGACCGTAACGGCCTTGTTGGGATCGCCCGGCAACTGGACAAGCATCGGAGGTAAGGAGGGGTTTGCAGTTTGGACCGAGGGTGTCTGCCAGGGCCAGATCTGCACTCAACCGTCCACTTGTTCGCCCCCCGCCAAACTGGTTCCAGGCTCAGAATTGATATCCGGGCAGCAGAACATGCGCATTTTTGGCCGAGCCCAGCGACGGAGCTCGACCGGACAGCTGACCCCTATGGTCGGCACCCTGTCGGTGGTCGCCGAGCTCGGCGCCACAGGCTACAAACGCTGCAGGGCGAATTGAGTGGCGCAGGGCTCGCGAACCGGCCGCATTCTCGATCTGACGCTGCTCTTTGCGCTGACGGGCGGTTGCGCCCCAACGGCAGGCCCGTGCCTGCAATGGGTGGTGTCCGGCCAAGAGTACGAGGTCAACCTCGGTAGTGCCAGCCACATCCCGCGTGAGTACTCGGGGCTCGAACCCAGATCGTGCGGAAGTGTCTTTGATCTCGCCGAGGGCGACTCGTTCGGCCTGGCGACGGTGTTTCAGGAGCCTAGTTCGCCGCAATGCCACCTGGTGACCGCGGCGGTTACCTCTCCGATTCCCAATGTTGAGCTGGCGGATGTGGGCGACCTGCCCCCGCTTTCGCTGAAACCGTACGTTGGCGCGAGCTATCCTCATGCGACTATCGGCAAGAGCTGCGTTGGGGAATACCGAATCGGTCTCAATCAATCAGACATCCTGAGGGCCTATCGCATGCTGGTGGTCAGCACCGTGGGCGACTGCGCCGACGAAGGCGCCGGAGTGAGCGAGGCGGACCCCTGGTGTTGGGATAGCTGGCGTGCGAGCGTCCAAGACTCGAAAGGCAACGTCGTTGCGACGAGCCTTGAATAGGAGTGCAGCATGCTGAAGAGCTCAGTTTCCCTGGCGCATGTGGCAGTCGTCCTGCGGTGCGCCTTCGTTTTGGCGTTGTGGCTGGTGGGTTGTTCCGATGACGGTACAACCACCACGTCCTTGGACGACAATCAAAAACTCTCAGCCTTGAGTGATGCGCAGCTTGGAGCCCTGTGTGATTGGAGCAACGCCGCGCAAGGGGGCTACGACAAGGAAGTCCTCTGCAAAGATGGCGTCACGTCCGTCCCGACCCAAAAGGACCAGGCGGCGTGCAAGGCTGAGGACGGCCCCATCCTCAAGAAGTGTGACCAATCGGTCGCCATCTACAAGGCCTGCACGCTACGGCTTGCTCCGGATCCCTGCGACACCACCAATGGGTTGACGAGCAAGCAGTGCCTGCCCCTCCTGCCGTGCCTAGTCCCCTGACCCAAGCGCGCCACGGCACTCGCTGGTTCGCGGCGTGGCGGCAACCGACGATGATCGCGAGGTCCCAGAGACACAGGGCGCTCCTGGGCCTCTTTTGCATTGCGCTCGCCCATGCCGGCCCGGCAAACGCATTCACCCGGGCAGCGGGACCTAAATCTCGGCAGCCTGCCATCTGGGAGACAACCCCGATCGACCTAAGAATTTCCGTACCGACGCTACCTGCCTACCTGTCGGTCGCGGATGCGACGGCGGCGCTTGCTGCAGCAGCGGACATCTGGCGGCTCGAGGCTCCCTGCGGCCACCTGCAGTTCGTGATTGGCAGCACCTCAACAACTGAGGTCGGCGCTGACGGTATCAATATCGTCGCCTTCCGCCGACGAGCTTGGTGCCGGAACGGCGTTGAACGTCCCGGCAACTGCTACGACGCACGACGCGCGGCCAACACAACGTTGAATTTCGCCGGCGATTCACGCCACGAGCGCATCATCGACGCCGATATCGAGTTCAACGCCGTGGACTTCCACTGGAACGCGAACGCGGAAAGCGAGGCTCAGGGCGACACTGACCTCCAGCGCTCGCTTGCACATGAGTTGGGACACGTGCTCGGGTTCGGTCACCCATGTGCAGCACGGGGCGAGCACCAAAGTTCTTTTCTCGATACCAGCGGCGCTCCTCTCTCGCTGTGCACGGAAGCGACGCTGAGCCACGAAAATTCGCTCCTGGCCCCGCAAACAAGGTCCGGGCAATCAGCACACTTGAACGCCGACGACGTGCGCGGCGTCTGCGAAAGCTACGGAACTCAGCGCCAGGGTCCAACGATCCGTTCAAGTAGCTGCACATGCGCAACCCCCAGCAGCAAGAGCGATGGGGGCACGGACGCCACGCTCGCCCTGTTGTTGAGCGGGCTCGTCATCGCGCGGCGTCGTTATAGCAGACACTGCTCCAAACGATTCGCGTCCTCTGCGCCCATCGCACAATCAAAGCTCTTCCGCGACACGCGTTGACTGCACTCGTGAAACGCCGGGTCCTGCTGGGCCGACGAGCCTCTTGCTGCAAGCGTAAGACTTCGCCCTCGCTCGACTTGGGGCGGTCGTCACGCAACAGCAGCTACACGACCACTACGTGGAGCTGCTGTCACTCAGCCGTCTCGACTCGCTTGCCGCAACCCGTCGCCTACAGCGACAGCGCGCCCAAGGACCTTGAGCTTGATCAGCGCCACGGCCGCGATGACTTGGTCGACGGGGGAGTCTTTGTCGGTGGCATCGACGGGCAAGCGCGTCAGCAGCTGCGCCAAGTCTTCGCCCAGCTTGCGTACCTGCTCTCGGCCGAGGGCGTAGCGGTCCAAGAACTCGCGTTGGACGCGCGTGCCGTTCACGCGCAAATCGGCGTAAATGGCGTCGAGTTCCTGGTCGCGCAGGCTGGTGAGGCCGGTGAGTAAGTCGTCGGGCTGGTCGAACAGCGATTTCAATCCGGTGGGATCGATGTTGTCGAGCGCGCGGCCTTCGTAGGTGATGAGCTCGTTGCCGAGCGGGAT
>JAYUYU010000093.1:0-2932 GCA_043752365.1 Myxococcales bacterium
GAAGTGACTTTTTGCAAGTCGCGGGAAGTGACTTCGAGGTCGAAGTGACTTTTTGCAAGTCGCGGGAAGTGACTTCGAGGTCGAAGTGACTTTTGCGAACTGAGAAGGGCTTTCCTGAGCGGATTGAACCTTGAGGCCACGCTACCCCACCAGAAAAGCTTCCCGCCTGCCCGCCCTCCGCTGTCGGCTCGCGCTCGCCGAGGTGAGCGCCAGCTTTAGGACGACGGCCAGCGAAATTGCACGAGCGAGAAGTAGGTGAAGACGGCGTGGGCGATAATGACGGGCATTAGCCGGCCTTTGATGGATGCCAGGAAGCTCCACACAAGGCCGCAGCCGAGCGCCGCGGTCAGCAACAACGGGTTCAGCCCGGCGTTGGCATCGCGCAGCGTGAACAGGGTTGGCAGCGCGGTGACACCGTAGCAAAGCGCCGCCAGCGGCCAGGCACGCCGCGAGCCAAAACGCCGTGTCAGCTCGTCGAGCACCATGGAGCGCCAGACCAGCTCCTCACAGACGACGATCAGCAACAGCGCGGCCGTGTACAGGACGGAGCGCTGCACCGCGTCGGTGTCGCCGATTTGCGCGTAAATCCGGAAGAGCCAGGCCAAGCGCGTGCTGCCGACCGGTGCCAACACGGCCCGTGCCCCAAACGAGGCGAACAGCAGAATAGCGGCCGTCAAAAAGCCTAATGAAAAGTCACCCCAGCGCGGCGTCAGCACGTCCGCTAAGGCGCCGTCGTTCCAGAGCTTACGCAGCGACAGCGCGGCGAGCGCCGCGTAGGGCACGCCGAGCGCGGCCCAAAACGCCAAGCTACCTGCGACCTCGATGCGAAATGCGAAGGCCATGGCGGCCGTGATCAGCGTCACCGTCAGCAGCGTTAACTTCATGAGCGTTACTTTCGCGGGTCGCGCTTGGCGAGCTCGGCGACCACAAAATCGAGGATGCGATCAGCGGCGTCGCGCTTTGGCAGCGGGCCGAAGCCTTCGGCGTCGCGGACGCCCACCAAGCTGCCGGAGATGCTGTCACGCCCAATGGATGTATCGGGGTGGTTCGCGACCACTAAATCAACGCGTTTTTTGGCCAATTTGCTGCGGGCAGCGTTGACCAACGACTCGCCGCTTTCGGTCTCGAGCGCGAAGCCGACCAGCACTGGCAGCTCGGCCCTACGAGCTAGGCCAATCTCCGCCAAGAGATCGTCGTTCGGCACGAGCTCGAGCCCGATGCTGGTGGCGCCGCGCTTCAGCTTGCTGGCGTGCGTCTCGGCCGGACGGTAGTCGGCGACTGCAGCGGTCATGACCAGCGCGTCGGCCCCGCCGAGGTCGGGTTTCAAAGCTTGCCAAAGGGCGCTGCGCATCGCGAGTGCGCTGCGCACGTCGATGCGAGTCACACCAGCGGGCGTGGGCAAGGCCACGGGACCGGCCACCAGTGTGACCCTGGCGCCGTGCGCGGCGGCGCGCTCGGCCAGCGCGAAGCCCATTTTGCCGGACGAGCGGTTGCTGATGAAGCGCACCGGGTCGATGTCCTCGGCGGTTGGCCCGGCGGTAACCACGACGTGGCGGCCGCGCAGCTTGCCGCCGGAAAGCTGCGCGATCACGAACGACAGTATGACGTCCGGCTCTGCCAATCGTCCGAGCCCTGTGTCACCGGAGGCGACTTCACCCTCCACGGGACCCACGAAGCCCACGCGGCCATCTGCCGCCAGCGTTCGTACGTTGCGTTGGGTGGCGGGGTGCGCCCACATGCTGGGGTGCATGGCGGGCGCGACCAGCACTGGGCAGGTCGCGCACAACGCGGTAGCGGTCAGCAAATCGTCCGCGCGACCTAGCGCCAAACGGGCCAGCACGTCCGCGGTTGCGGGCGCGACCAGGAGTAGATCGCTGTTGCGCGCGAGCTCCACGTGCAGCTCGCCCGTCATGTCATCGCCGAACATGGCCGTGTGCGGTGCGCGACCCGTGAGCCCGGCGAAGGTTGCCGCGCCAACGAATTTGGTCGCGCCATGCGTGAGCACTACCTCGAGCTGCGCGCCCTCTTGCTTCAACGCGCGGAGCAGAAGTACGGCTTTGTAGGCAGCCACACTACCCGTAACGCAAAGCGTGATGCGTTTGCCGCGTAAGCGTCCGGCTTCCGCCTGGTCTGTCGGGGCCTCGGTCATCGACGTGACTTTGCTTCTATCACGAGAACGGAATAGGCGAGCTGCCCAGTCGGCTGTGCTACACCTAGCCAACGGTGACCGCGATGACCTCACGGAGCAGGGCACTTGGGGCTCGAATGGCGCTCGGCGCGGTACTGTTGACGAGCGCCTGCCAGCACGATTCGACCGCCACCTTCGACGACAGCAACTTAACCTCTCCAGCAGGGGGAAGCGCCACGGCTAGCGGCGGCTCGGTCGGCTCTGGCGCTGCTGGTGCGAGTGCCAAGGCCGGCGGCTCGGCGGGCGGCAGCAAGGCCAGCACGGGCTCGGGTGGCAAGGCCAGCGGTGGCGCGGCCGGCAACAGCGCGGGCGGCACGGCCAGCAATGGCGGCAACGCCGGCTCCGATACGGGCGGCACGACCAGCCAGGCCGGCATCGGCGGGCAAGGCGGCGCCGCGGGTTCGGCGAGCGGTGGTGGCGGCACGGGTGGCTCGGTCGACCCCGACCCCGAGCCCGTGACGGTCGAAACGACCGAAATTGACGACACCCACGTGGCGTCTTGCATGCCTAGCCAGAACTTTGGCGAACTAGTCCGCGTCGAAATCGACGGTGACCAGGACTGCCGCTACGAAACCCTGATGACCGTGCCGTTGGCCAACGTGCCAGAGGGCGCGCTGGTGAGCGAAGCGTTGCTGGCTTTGAACTGCACCAACTTGGGCGGCGTCGTCACGGTGTCGTACGCCAACGCAGCCTGGAAAGAGCTGATGGTGCGCTGGAATACGCGGCCCGAGGTCGGCACCACGC
>JAYUYU010000094.1:0-7535 GCA_043752365.1 Myxococcales bacterium
ACCGCCAGCTTGTGGACCGCCAGCTTGTGGACCGCCAGGTGGAGGGCCAAAACCGCCCGCTGCAGGCGGAGGGGCTCCCTGCGGTTGCGGGGCACCGAATGAAGGAGGTGCGACGCCGAGCATCGTTCCCTTCAGTTGAGCGCGCGGTGCTGCCGCCGGCGGAGCGGCCGGAGCGGGCGCAGCGGCCGGAGCCGGGCCGGGAACGGGCGCGCCTGGAGCAGGCGCAGCCGCGACCGGCTTCAAGCCCGTCGGCGCGTTCATCATCAGCATCGTGCCCTTGAACTTCGGGGCAGCGGCACCTTTCAGGCTGAACCCGCACTTCTTGCAGGTTGTCGCCGCTTCCTCGTTCTCGGTCCCACAGTTCGGACAAAACACTCGAAGACCTCCCTCAGAGGTGTGATGGGGCCCCGAGCCTACTCTTTGTTCGTGCAGATTCTCAAGGGTCCACAAAAAGAAACCTGCGCCGCGGGAATTTCGGGTACGGGCAGCGGCGCGGGCACGTTCACGGGGATGAGCCTTGACACCCCGCTTTGCGGATCACTACGGTTCGCCTCGCCGGCCCGGCCCCCGGGCAAATTCTCCAGAAAATTCATGCAACCAGAGCTCGGAGCACTCACGCACGGTCCCGTGTGCGAGGCCCGAGACAAGCCCCGGAAACGTTAATGGCATTCGCTCTCAACGCAGAGCAAGAGCGACAGCTCGAAGACATCCTCTCGCGTTACCCGAACAAGATGGCCGCGTGCATCCCCACGCTACATCTGTGTCAGGAAGCCAACGAGAATTGGGTCTCGCAAGACGTGATGGCGTTCGTCGCCAAGCGACTCGATTTGTCGACCGCACACGTTCAGGGCGTCGTCACTTTCTACACGCTCTTCAACCAGAAGAAGCCCGGCAAGCATCAGGTGTGGGTTTGCCACACCCTGTCGTGCGCTCTCCGCGGCGCTGAAGACCTGGTGAAGCACTGCGAGAAACGCCTCGGCGTTCACGTCGGTGAGACCACCAAAGACGGGCGCATCACGCTGCGCACGGCCGAGTGCCTAGCCGCTTGCGGCACTGCGCCGGTGATGCAGGTCGACAAGCGCTACCACGAGAACCTGACGACCCAAGAGGTCGATCGCATCCTCGACCGCCTGATCGCGGGAGGTTGAGGCACCGCCATGATCAAGCTGACCAACTATCTGAGCCACTCTTACGGTAAGCCGGACAGCCACAAGCTAGCGGCTTACGAGGCCGCTGGCGGCTACCGCGGCGTGCGCAAGGCGCTCGGCCTGACGCGCGACCAAGTCATCGACGAGATGAAGAAGGCGCATATCCGCGGACGCGGCGGCGCTGGCTTCGACTGCGGCACCAAGTGGAGCTTCATGCCCAAAGAGGTAAAGAAGCCGCACTACCTGGTGATCAACGCCGACGAGGGCGAGCCCGGCACCTTCAAGGACCGCTCCATCATGGAGCTGAATCCGCACTCCTTGGTCGAGGGCTGCATCATCGGCGCGTACGCCATCGGCGCGCACACTGCCTACATTTACGTGCGCGACGAGCTGCACCTGTCGAAGGAGCGGCTGTGGAACGCCATCCACGAAGCACGCGCCAAGGGCTACTTGGGCAAGCGGCCTTTCGGCAAAGACTACGAAGTCGAGGTGTACGTGCACACCGGCGCCGGCGCCTACATTTGCGGCGAAGAAACAGCCCTGCTCAACTCGCTCGAGGGACGTCGGGGTGAGCCGCGCCTCAAGCCGCCTTTTCCGGCGCAATACGGCGCATTCGGCAACCCGAGCACCGTCAACAACGTCGAGACGATTGCCATCGTTCCGACCGTGTTCGAGGTGGGCGGCGACGAGTTCAGCAAGCTCTCGGCTTTGCACGGCCTGAACGACGGCGGCGCGCGCCTATTCGGCGTCAGCGGTCACGTGAAGAAGCCGGGTTTGTATGAAGCCGCGGTCGGCCTCACGCTGCGCGACCTCATCTACGAGCTGGGCGGTGGCATCCTTGGTGACCGCAAGCTGATGGCGGTAATCCCGGGCGGCTCCTCGTGCCCGGTGCACTTGGCCGACGAAATAGTGAACTCGACCGACCCGCGGCTCGAGCCGTACAACGGCAAGCCGTTGTTGGACCTGCCGCTCGGCGTCGACACGTTCCGGAACGCCGGCAGCATGCTGGGCACCTGCTGTGCCACCGTGTTGAGCGACGCTACCGACCCAGTGCTGGCGTTGCACAACTTGATGCGCTTCTACCGTCACGAATCGTGTGGCCAGTGCACGCCCTGTCGCGAAGGCTGCGGCTGGATCGAGCGCATTTTGGAGAAAATCGTGCACGGCAAGGGCTCGATCGCCGAGCTCGACCAAATCTCGGAAATTGCCTCTGACATCACTGGCAACACCATCTGCGCCTTCGGTGACGGTGCGGCGCAGCCGGCCCTGACCTTCGTGCGCAAGTTTCGCAAGCAGCTTGAGGACTACGTCCACACGGGCGGTAAGTCGCAGACCGGAAGGCTCACGCTATGACCGCGGGTAACGTCTTTTTTGCGGTGTGCACCATCGCTGCCCTGGTCGGCGCAATGTGCACGGTGTTGGCTAAGAATCCGATTCGCGGCGCGATGGGCCTGCTCTTGACCATCGTCGGCATCGCCGGCTTGTTCCTGAAGCTGAACGCGCAATTTCTCGCGGCCATTCAGCTGATCGTGTACGCGGGCGCCGTCGTGGTGTTGTTCGTGTTCGTGATCATGTTGCTCGGCCCGGACGCCGGGCACGCCAAGCAAACGCGCGAACCGACCGGCAAGCTTTCGCGCCTCCTGGCAGGCGGCTTGATGGCGATCATCTCCGTCGTCACCTTGGTCTTGGTGCTGCGCTCGGCGGACAAGCCGACCCGCTTCGGCCACGTCAGCGCGACGCACGGCAGCGTCGAGGCCGTCGGGCTGCAGCTGTTCACCAAGACGATTGTGCCCTTCGAGCTGGCGACGGCGCTGCTGATCGTCGCAGTCGTGGGCGCTATCGCGGTCGCGCGCAGTCGCCACCAGGTCCGGAAAGAGAAGCAGAGCGCGAGCCCGACTCGGCGTTTCTTCCACGGGCCGCTGCATCCGCGCGACGCCGGCCGCCCGCTGACGGGGGAGGAACTCTGATGAACATTCTAGGCAACGTCGTCGAGCACTATGTCTTGCTGTCGGCCGTGCTGTTCACGATTGGGTCGATCGGCTTTCTGGTCCGCCGCAACGTGCTGACCCAGCTCATGTCCATCGAGCTGATGCTCAACGCCGTGAACCTGACCCTGGTCGCCTTCAACCGTCGCTACGTGGGCGACATGAACGGTCAGGTCTTCTCTTTCTTCATCATCGCCGTGGCGGCGGCCGAGGCCGCGGTCGGCCTGGCGATTGTGCTGTCGTTCTACCGCTTGAAGCAGACGGTATTCAGCGACGAAGCGGACCAGCTCCGTCACTGAGGATTCTCACATGCACGCTTTAGAAGAGCTTTTCCCCGCTTCGGATTTTACCCTCCTCGCGTTCATCGTGCTCCTGCCGCTGCTCGGCGCGGTGGTGAACGGCGTGTTCGGCAAGCGCCTCGGGCGCGAAGCCGTCACCTTGATGGGCCTCGGCTCGGTGTTCGTCTCGTTCGTGTTCTCGGTCGTGGCCTTCTTCATCCTGCACCAGCAGAGTGGTGAGGGTGAGGAGTCCACCAAGCTAGTGTGGCGCGGCTGGCAGTGGATGACGCTGTCACTGCACGGCTCCGGCTCCACGTCGCTGTGGGTATCGCTGTCGGTCGACGCGCTCAGCGGAACGATGGCGCTGATCGTCACCGGCATCGGCTTTCTCATCCACTTGTACTCGTCGAAGTACATGGAGAACGACCCGGGGTACTACCGGTTCTTTACCTACCTGAACCTGTTCATCTTCTCGATGCTGGTGCTCATTTTGGGCGACAGCTTGCCGGTGCTGTTCGTCGGCTGGGAAGGCGTGGGCCTCTGCAGCTACCTGCTGATCGGCTTCTGGTTCGGCGAGGAAAAGAACGCCTCGGCCGGCAAGAAGGCCTTCATCACCAACCGTATCGGTGATTTTGGCTTGCTGGTCGCTATGGGCCTGATCCTCTATCACTGCGGAACGCTCGACTGGAGCGGCATCGAAGCGGCGCGCAACAACCTGCTGACCCCGATGCAGATCTGGCCGCTTGGCGACCACGTGCCGCTCGCCAACATTTTGCCGGACGCCTGGGCCGTGGCGCTCAACACGCCCCGCCACGCCACGGCCGCCACCTTGGTCGCCTTGTTCTTGTTCCTAGGCGCGGCCGGCAAGAGCGCACAGCTTCCGCTCTACGTTTGGCTACCAGACGCGATGGCTGGCCCCACGCCGGTCAGCGCGCTGATCCACGCCGCGACCATGGTGACGGCCGGAGTGTACCTGGTGTGCCGCACCTCGGCCATCTTCGTGCTCAGCCCGTTTGCCATGTTCACGGTGGCGCTGGTCGGCGCTTTGACGGCGGTTTTCGCCGCCACCATCGCGTTCGCGCAGAACGACATCAAGAAGGTGCTGGCCTATTCGACGGTCAGCCAGCTTGGCTACATGTTCTTGGGCGTAGGCGTCGGCGCGTTCTCGGCCGGCTTCTTCCACGTGCTGACGCACGCCTTCTTCAAGGCTTGCATGTTCCTCGGCGCCGGCTCCGTCATTCACGCCATGCACGCGCGCATCCACGACACGGATGCGTCGCAGGACATGCGCAACATGGGCGGCCTGCGCAAGTACATGCCCTACACCTTCCTGACGTTCGCGGCGTCGTGGGCGGCCATCATCGGCATCCCCGGCACCAGCGGCTTCTTCTCGAAGGACGAGATTCTGCTGAAGGCGTACACCTCGTACATTGCCACGCCCATTGGCGTGAAGGACTCGTTCGAGTGGCCGAAGTGGGGTGGAACGGCGCTCTACGCCCTCGGCTTGGCCGGCGCGATCATGACGGCGTTTTACATGACGCGTCTGTTCATCGGCATCTTCTTCGGCGACTTCAAGGGCTGGGCCATCGTCAAGAATTGGAAAGCGCCGGCGCACGAGCACGGCCACGCTCACCACGAGGCGGATGAGCCGCGCGACGGCCCCAAGCCGCACGAGTCACCCTGGCAAATGTGGGTGCCGCTGGCTGTTCTGGGCACGCTCGCCTTGCTGGGCGGTTTCCTCAACGCCGGCGCGCTCGAAGTCATCCACGTGAAGATGATGCCGCTCGAGCACTTCCTTCACCCGGTGTTCAAGCACGCGGCCGAAAGCGTGCGCGTCATCGAGGGCGCCGAGCACATGCTGGGCATGTTCCTAGGCTTGGCGCTGGTGGCGGTTTTGGTTGGCGCCGGCGGCGCCTACTACGTGTACGTCAAGACCGAGGGTGAGCTGGCTCGCGCCTTCGCCGAGAAGTTCCCGGGCCTGCACAAGCTAGTGTTCGACAAGTGGCGCATCGACGAACTCTACGAAGAGACCGTCATCGGCGCTGTCGATTCGCTGGCCGAGTTTGGTGCATGGGCCGATAAATGGCTCGTCGACGGCATCATCGCCAAGCTGTCGTCGTTCCTGGTGCGGGGCAGCGGCAGTCTGTTGCGCCAGCTGCAGACGGGTCGCGTTCAGGCCTACTCGGCCGTTATGGTCGTGGGCTTGGCCTTGGTCGGCTGGTTCTTGGTCGCTCCTCACGCCAACGCTCAGGTAGTCGCCAACCACGCTTCCGGCGCCTACAGCGTCACGGCGACGCCCGGTCTCGGCTACCAGTACCGCTGGGACGAAAACGGCGACGACGTGCCCGACACCAAGGGCTTTACCGACAAGGGTGAGGTCTCGTTCAAACTGGACAACGGCGCGACTCGCACCGTCCTGCTCGAGGTCAAAAACGCGTTCGGCCAAGTCGCCAAGCGTCGCTTCGAGTTGTCACGGCCGAAGGTCGACATGAGCGGCATCATCGACGTCACACAGGGTGCGAACGGGCAGCTCCAGGGCACCCCTCGTCCCAAGCAACCCTCCCAACCCGGGCGCCCGAATGCCCCTGCTATCCTGCCGGGCGTCCAACTGCCCGCCGGTCACCCCGCGCTCCCCAAAGGTGAGTGAGTTATGCGCCCCCTGGAACGTGCTGTAGTCGAGTTTCTACCCTACCTGCTGGCGTTTGCCGCGGGTGCCATGGTGCCAAGGCGCCAGGGCAAGGCAGAGCGTTTTGCGATCGGCGTCACCGCCGCGTTGTCCATCCTCTTCGTTCGCAGCCTGTGGCCCTCCGGAAACCCGGAGAGCAACCCGGGGCTCGAGTGGTCGAGCCTGCTCAGCGTGATCGTGTTCGTGCCCATTTTCGGCGCGATTGCGCTGTTGTTCTTGCCACGCCAGACGCCGGTGCTGCTGAAGCGCTTCACGTTCTTCGTGCTCGGCATCGACGCCCTGGCTTCGCTGGCCCTCTTGTCGCAGCCCATGTCGAAGGGCTGGCACTACCAGCAAATTATCGAGTGGGTGCCATCGCTCGGTATCCGCTACCACGTGGCCATCGACGGCGTCAGCATGTGGCTGATCCTGCTGTGCACCTTCAGCACGCCAATCGCGCTGTACGTCTCGTTCAACTCCATCACCACGCGCGTCAAAGACTTGTGCTTCGCGTTCCTGATGCTGCACGGGGCCATGCTGGGCGCGTTCGTGTCGTTGGATCTGTTCCTGTTCTTCGTGTTCTGGGAGCTGATGTTGGTGCCGATGATCGTGATGATCGGCGTGTGGGGCGGGGTCGATAAGATCAAGGCCGCCTACAAGTTCTTCATCTACACGATGGTCGGCAGCATGCTGATGCTAGCGGCCATTCTGTACATGGTCTGGGCACACACTAAGCTGGCCGGTTACCCGAGCTTCGACTACCTGGCGCTTTCGCGCCTGGTGTTGCCGCAGACGGCGGCCAAGTGGTGTTTCTTCGGTTTCTTGGCGGCGTTTGCCATCAAGGTGCCGATGTTCCCGCTGCACACCTGGCTGCCGGACGCCCACGTCCAGGCGCCGACGGGCGGATCCATCATTCTGGCGGCAGTGCTGCTGAAGCTGGGCACCTACGGTTACATCCGCTTTTGCATGGGCATGCTCGGTGGCCCCGCGTTCTGGATGGGCGCCAACCTGGCCGGTCTCGCTATCGGCGGTGGCATCATTTACGGCGCGTTGGTGGCTTGGAAGCAAGACGACGTGAAGCGCTTAGTGGCTTACTCGTCGGTCGCCCACATGGGTTTCGTGATGCTGGGCTGCTTCGCCGGCACACAGGCCGGCATGGAGGGCGCCATTTTGCAGATGCTGAACCACGGCATCTCCACCGGCGCTTTGTTCCTTTTGGTCGGCGTCATTTACGACCGCCGCCACACGCGTTTGGTGCGCGAGTTCGGCGGCTTGGCCAAGGTGATGCCGATCTACGCCGTGCTGTTCGTGATCGTCACCATGTCGAGCGTGGGCGTGCCGGGCACCAACGGCTTCGTCGGCGAGTTCATGATCATCATGGGCACGTTCGTGTCGACGGCCCTGGGTGGCAACGCCAAGCTGCAGGCCGGCTTGGCCACCGCAGGCGTTATTCTGGCTG
>JAYUYU010000095.1:0-2927 GCA_043752365.1 Myxococcales bacterium
GTGCACAACAGCATCCTCGGCGGTGGGTGGCCGGCGCTCGGCCAAGCCAACTCCCAAAACGTAACTTACCTAGAGCAAGATCACTTTACGGGCAACGGCCCTGGCGCGACTGGTAACAGCGTGATTTCGGCGACCAGCGAGCTCTGGCTGAATGCGTTCAATCTTGCGCAACCCCAGTGGGTGCCCGGTGCTACGACTATCGCCGCCAACGGAGCTGCGACTCCGAGCGATGTCGACGGCTCGACCTTCTTCGATGCATCAGCCACTTATAGAGGTGCATTCAAGCCCGGCGGTGAAGATTGGACCGCTGGCTGGACGAGTTATCCATAGGTTGACGAACGGACACGACGAACGCGTGACGATGGCGTTGCCTGCCGGCCGGCGCCACGGAAATGTTGCTCGTTTCCGGCGTGGCTAACGGCAGAATACAAGGACCCCCACCTATGCTGCCTGCCCCCGTCCGACCCCGTGTCATGACTCAACCAGTTCCGTTTTCGGAGCTCGCGCTCGCCCCTGACTCGCACATGAAGCCAATCTCGAACCGAGGTTTGCGCTTCCTGTATCGACTGGGTCAGGGGGGTATGGCCGAAGTGCACCTCGCGAATGCCGCGCCGTCGAACGCCTCGCCCAACCTGGTGGTCGTCAAGCGCATGCACCAGCAGCACGTGGACGACCCGTCCAGCGAGCGGATGTTCCTCGACGAAGCGCGCTTGGCGCTGTGCCTTTCGCACCCGAACATCGTGCGCACCGAGCGCCTGGGCGTGTTCGAAGGGCGACATGGCATCGTGATGGAGTTTCTCGAGGGGCAGCCGTTTCAGCACGTGCTGAAGCGCGCCTACGAGACCGAGGCGACGTTGAGCCTGGAGCTGATCGTTCAAATTGCGATCGCCGCGCTGGACGGCCTTCACTACGCGCACGAGCTGAAGGGCCCCGAGGGCCGGCCCCTGTCGATCGTGCATCGCGACGTGTCGCCGCAGAATCTGTTTTTGACCTACGACGGCGCCGTCAAGTTGCTGGATTTCGGCATCGCCAAGAACGCGATGCAAGACAGCCGTACCAGGACTGGCTTGCTGAAGGGCAAGGTGTCCTACATGGCACCCGAGCAAGCGCGTGGCGAGGAGCTAGATCGCCGCGCCGACTTGTGGAGCCTGGGGGTCGTGCTGTGGGAGGCAACCACGGGCAGCCGGCTGTTCAAGGGCTCCAACGAGGCCGCCACGCTGAACATGACGCTGACGGACGACGTGCAGCCGCCCAGTATGCGGCGGCCCGACCTGCCGCCGGAGCTGGAGCGGATACTGCTCCGCCCCTTGAAGCGCAACCCCGCCGAGCGCTACGCCACCGCGGCGGAAATGCGCGATGAGCTGGAGACCTGGCTTAGCGAACGAGAGCTCGCGCCAAGCGCCTCGGTTTCGCTGACGATGAGGCGTCTGTTCGATAAGGAAATGCGTGAACAGCGCCGGCAGGTCGAAGGGCTGCTGCGCACGCAGCCGGACGCCTCGGTCGAAAGCGGCCAGACCCTGGTTGCGCCCTTTTACGGCCCCGGCGCCACCTTCTCCGGCCTGCGTGAAACGCAGGTCTCGAGCGTGACTGACCTGATGCAGGAGCTCACGCGCCAGCGCCGGGTCACCACCCGGTTGCTGAGCGGCCTGCTACTGCTGGTCGGCGCGGCCTTGCTAACAGGCCTGTACCTGATGCTACAGCGCCCGCCTGTAGTCGCTGCGGCCGCCGCCCAACTGGCTCCGCCTCGCGAGACGGCCAAGCCGCTGGTCGCGCCGCCTGCGCTGGGCACGGCGTCAGCGCCAGTCGTGGAACGCAGCAAGGCCGTCGAGCCCGCGCGCCCCGTTACTACGCCACCGACCAACCGTTGGGCCTCGAGCACACCGCGCGCCGCCAAGCCGGAGCGCCGTTCCGCAAGCGCGTCGGCCGAAGCGGACAGCAGCTCAGTCGTTTCGAACGTGGTAGCTGCGCCGGTCGAGCCGGGACTGTTGAACCTCGACACCACGCCTTGGTCCATCGTGAGCGTTGGTGGGCGCGTGCTGGGGCAAACACCCATCGTGGGCGCGAGCCTACCGGCGGGCACACACACGCTCGTGCTCAGCAATCCAGAGCAGGGCCTGAAGACCTCGTATCAGGTCGTCATCAGCGCTGGGCGCACCACCGCGCGCCGTATTGGTCTCGACTGATGAAATTGCGGAACGTTCGTTGGGTCGCTCCGTTGCTGCTGGGTTGCCTGCTCTTTCCGGTGGCCGTGCGCGCGCAGTCCGGGTCGCGCTTGAGCGAAGTACAAAAGGCGTACGCCGATGTCGACTACGAGCGGACTCAGACGCTGGCCGCAGCGGCGATTCGGAACGGCGGCAACGACCGCAGCTCGACCGGCGAGCTGTACTTGCTGTGGGCAACTGCTTTGGCGGCGCTGGACCAAGCCGAGGAAGCCCGCCTCGCGTTCTCGTGCGCACTGGCTGCCAATCCCGAGCTGAAGCTCGATCGCAGCTTGTCCCCGAAGCTGCGGGCGCCCTACCTGGAGGCTCGCGGTGGTCTGTCGAGCACTGACGGCAAGCCCCCACTCGAGGTCACGCTGCGCCGGCACAAGCAGCAGCTCGAGCTAGGGCTGCGCGACAGCCTGCACGTGGCGGCCAGCGTCGTGCTTGCCACACGGCCAATCGGCGAAACCGCCTTCGTGCGGCGCCGCTTCGACGCGGCGCCCACGCGGCGCCTGCCCGCACCGAACGGCAGCGAGCTACAATTCGTCGTTCAGGCGCTCGATCGCTACGGCAACGTGTTGTTCGAGCAGGGTAGCGAGGACGAGCCGCAGCGCTTGGTCTTCGTCGGCTCGGACAAACGGCCAACGTCTGCGTCGTCACCCGGCGGCGACCGGAGCCCCGTGCCGTATTACGTGACGTCGGGCGCGCTCGCGGCTTTGGGAGTGG
>JAYUYU010000096.1:0-7523 GCA_043752365.1 Myxococcales bacterium
GCCCGAGATCTCACAGGGAGATCGGGAGATCGGGAGTCGTGCGAGCCCAGAATTTGGGGTTTCGAGACGTCCGATGTCGACACGCGCCTGCGCAGTCGCTTCGCGTTTGCTTGAGGCTCGTACAAGAAAAAACTCGCACGACTCCCGATCTCCCGATCTCCCTGTGAGATCTCGGGCTCGGGATTGGGCGCGCACGGTTCCGTGATGGCTGAGCAGCAAGCAGAACGGAGCCTGGAAGGCGGTAGCTACGAAGTCATTCGTCGCCGTCTGCTGGAGCGTGCCACTGAGCTTTCGACCAAGGCTGAAGCGCTCAATCAGCGGCGCAAGCTACTGTTCGGGGGTGGGGACATCACGCTCACTGCGACCGAGCGCGTGCGCACCGAGAACAATTGCACCCCGCGGGACGTGGTCAGCGTGGACGGTCAGTTGCTGTTCGGGTTTCAGGTCTTCATCGGCTTGAAGACCGAGACGCGCGTTCAAGACGTCGTCAGCCTATTCAAGTTCGGCAAGAGCGACGCCGGCTACGACCTCAGCCAGCAGTCCTTCGAGGGGCCTGGCGCGTTCTTGGCCGACGCCGAGTTCGATAAGCAGTTTCGCGAGGCTTTCCGCTACTACAAAGACGCGCGCCTGCTGCAGCTGATGCGCACGGAGACGCGGCTGCTGCTAGCCGTGCAGATTGGCGCCACCGTCAATGACGCCAAAATTTTTCGCTTCGCCATCGACGCCAAGGGCCGCTTGTCGTTCATGGATGCGCGCGGCGAGGACGACTACAAACCGCCACGTCGCCACCCATTCCAGTGGACGCTGGCCCGGCGCGAGGATCAGGTCGCTGGCCCGCATCCGCACATCAACATCTTGAACGAGGTGTTCGTCGAGACCGTCAACGGCGACCTGACCGTCAAAGTCGAGAACAACACGCAAGACGGCCTGGGCGTTTACCGCGAGCCCGTCGACGATCCGAATCAGACGCTCGACGACGCGGAGATTGGCTACGCTCGGGTGGCGGGACTGATCTTGCTCAAGGTCAAGCCGTTTCGCGAGCACAAGACGCGCTACTTGATTTACAACCCGCGCACGCAAGACGTGCTGCGGGTCGACGCGCTGGGCGTGGCCTGCGTCGAGCTACCGGAAGATCACGGGTTGATCTTTCCCGGTGGTTATTACCTGACTTCGGGCGACCGGAAGCTGTTCGACGGCGACTGCGCGGGGCTCGAGTTCCGTCGCGCCATCAGTTCACCCAACGGAGAAGACGTATTGTACGTCTTCTACCGAGCAGAAGAGGGTGAGTATGAGCTTTTGCCGTACAATTTGATCGCGAAAGAGGTGAAAAACCCCATTCGCTGCCACGGCTACAGTCTATTTCCGGATGGCACCATGCTGGTGTTCCGCACCGACGGCGAGCCGACGCGCCTGCACCCGGTGCAGATTTGGCAGACGCCGTTCACGACGGCAGAGTTCGCGGCGGCCGCGCCAACCGATGGCTCGTACTTGGCCAAGGTGGGCAACGCCGCGCTGGTGAACGGCATCAGCGAGCTGCTCAGCATCAAAAAGCTGGCGGCCGTCGAGAAGCCGACCCGTCGCACCTTCGATGACTTGGTGACGGCCGCCCGGCGTGCCATCGACACGCACTATTGGCTGAGCCACGCCGAAATGGGCGGCCTGCTCGAGACGCTACGCGAGCTTTACAAGACCGCCGAGCTGATCGTCGAGGAGTTCGAGAAGCAGCTAGCCTTGGAGCGGAAAGCGCGTGAGGCCGTGGCGACGGCCGAAAAGGGCCAGGCCGAGCTGCTCGAGCGCGTGCGGCCGAGCGAGCTCTCGACGGTCGAGGCTTACTTGGGTGGCCTTGCGGACCTGAAGCGCCAGCGTGGCGCGTTGATCACCCTGCAAGAGGTGCGCTCGATCGACGTAGCGCGGGTCGAGCTGCTCGAGCAGGCGGTCGAAGCGCGCTTCGGCGAGGTGAGCCGCGCCTGCGTCGACTTCTTTCTGGCCGAGAACGCCTTCCAGCCGCTGCTCGATCGCTTGGACGTAGTCGTCGACTCCGTCGCCAACGCAGCCAAGACGACCGAGCTATTGCCGCTGCGTAAAGAGCTCGACACCGTGCACGAAGGGCTGGCGCTGCTGAGCGAGACCATCGCCAGCCTGCCCATCGACGACCCCACGGTTCGCACCAAAATTCTCGACGGCACCAGCTCGGCCTTCGCGCAGCAGAATCGGGCGCGCGCGGTGCTGGACGGCCGCCAGAAGGAGCTCGGCGCTGGTGAAGGGCGCGCCGAGTTCGGCGTGCAGTTCAAGCTACTGGGCCAGAGCGTGACCAGCGCCTTGGCGTTGGCGACGACGCCAGAAGCTTGTGACGAGCAGCTGGGCCGACTCATGCTGCAGCTCGAGGAGCTGGAGGGGCGCTTCGGCGAGCTGGACGAGTTTTCGGTGCAACTGGCCGAGAAGCGCGAAGACGTGCTGGACGCCGTCAACGCCAAGCGGCAGCTCTTGGTCGAGGCGCGCCAGCGCCGTGCCCAAAGCTTGGCCACGGCGGCCGAGCGCGTGTTGGCCGGCATCGTGCGGCGCGCGCAGACCGTCAAGAACCCAGAAGAGCTCAACGGCTACTTCGCCTCGGACGCCATGGTGCACAAGCTCTCGGAGCTTGCCGAACAGCTACGTGGCTTGGGCGATTCAGTGCGCGCCGACGAGCTGGATTCGAAGCTCAAGAGCGCCAAGCAGAACGCAGTACGGTCGCTGCGCGACAAGACGGACTTGCTCGAGGACGACGGCAACGTCATTCGCTTCGGGCTGCATCGCTTTAGCGTGAATACTCGCCCGCTGGAGCTTGCGATCGTGCCGCGCGACGGCGTGCTCAACGTGCACCTGACGGGGACCGACTTCTTCGAGCCCCTGTCCAACCCGCTGCTGGATGCGTCGCGTGAGCTTTGGGAGCAGGAGCTGGTGTCGGAAACGCGCGACGTGTACCGCGCCGAGTATTTGGCCGTCAGTTTGCTGCTGGAGGCGGAGGCGGGCGCCAAGGGGCGCAGCGTGGCCGAGCTGCAAACGGCCGCACGGGCAGACAAGTTGCAAGAGCTGGTGCAAAGTCTCGCCGCCGAGCGCATCGACGAAGGCTACGAGCGGGGCGTTCACGATCACGATGCCGCGTTGATTTTGGAAAGGGTGCTGAGTGCGCTCAAGGCCGCGGGTGGTCTGCGCTATTCGCCGCGGGCGCGCGCAGCAGGCTGGCTGTTTTGGCAACGCTTGGCGGCGGACCGCAAAAACTTGATCGAGCGGCGAGCACAAAGCGCCGGCCGCTTGCGAGAGCGGCTCAAAGACGGCAGCGCGGAGCAGGACCTGGCGCGTGAGCTGACGCACGGCGTGGCCGAGGCGCTGAAGTCACTGGGGCTGGAGTCGGAGGTGCCAGTCGCGCGTTTTGCTGCGCGCTACTTGGTCAGCGAAATTTCGCAAGAGCGAGCCCGGTTCAGTGAAAGTGCGGCGGCGGCCGAGCTGAAGCGCGAATTTTTGGCGCACCTGGAAGAGACGGCGGCGGCTCGCGGCTTCGAGGAGGACCTGCGCGTGCTGTCCGCGCATCCGCCGGAGCGCTTGCGCGTTGCGCTGTCGTACGTCGACGCCTTCGTGCGCAGCGCCGGCAAGGGCGCGGAGTATCGCCTGGAGCTGGCGGCGCGCGCGGTTTGCGACGGAGAATTGGAATTTCAGGTGTCGACCGCCGCCGTCGAGCTCACGGTGCCGAACCTGCTCGGTTCGCATCCGCGGGTGGTGTCGCGCGCGCTGACGATTGGTTTGTTCGAGCTACTGGAGCGCGTGGCCGTGTTCTTGGAGGACCGAGCGCCCCGATTTCGCGCGTTTCGCAGCCTGAAGACCGAGCTTGCCGCGCAGGCGCGCGACCGCCTGCGGCTGAGCGAATACTTGCCGCGGGTCCTCACATCGTTCGTCCGCAATCGGCTGATTGACGAGGTGTACTTGCCGCTGGTCGGCGCCAACCTGGCCAAGCAGCTGGGGGCGGCCGGTGCGGCCAAGCGCACCGACCAAATGGGGCTGTTGCTGCTGGTGTCTCCGCCGGGCTACGGCAAAACGACGCTGATGGAATACGTGGCCAGCAAGCTGGGCATCGTGTTCATGAAGGTGAACGGCCCCGCGTTGGGGACCGAGGTGCGCTCGCTGGATCCAAACGAGGCGCCCAACGCTACTGCGCGGCAAGAGGTCGAGAAGATCAACCTCGCGCTCGAGATGGGCAACAATTGCATGCTCTATGTCGACGACATTCAGCACACGCACCCCGAGCTCCTGCAAAAATTCATCTCGCTGTGCGACGCCCAGCGCCGCATCGAGGGCGTTTGGAACGGCCGGACCCGCACCTACGACCTGCGCGGGAAGAAGTTTTGCATCGTGATGGCTGGCAACCCGTACACGGAGAGCGGAGCGCGCTTTCAGATACCGGACATGCTGGCCAACCGCGCCGATACCTACAATTTGGGCGATATTCTGGACGGCAAGCAAGATGCGTTTGCGCTCAGCTACCTCGAGAACGCGCTCACTTCGAACAGCGCCTTGGCGCCGCTGGCCGGGCGCGACGCCCAGGATACGTACAAGCTCATCGGCATCGCGCGGGGCGAAGAAATTCCGCTCAGCGATTTCAGCTACGGCTATGGCAGCGCCGAGGTTTCGGAAATTTCGGAGCTTTTCAAGCGCCTGCTGAAGGTGCAGGCCGTGCTGTTGCGAGTGAATCAGGAGTACATCGCCTCGGCTTCGCAGGACGACCGCTACCGCACCGAGCCGCCTTTCAAGCTTCAGGGTAGCTACCGCAACATGGCCAAGCTGACCGAAAAGGTGGTCTCGGCCATGAACGACGTCGAGCTAGAGCGCTTGATAGACGACCACTACGCCAGCGAGTCACAGACCTTGACCAAGGGCGCCGAGCAGAACCTGCTCAAGCTTGCCGACATGCGCGGTCGCCTCACGCCCGAGCAGGCGGCGCGCTGGCTCGAAATCAAGGAAGCTTTCGGTCGTGTGCAGCGCATGGGCGGCGGCGACGCCGACCCGGTCGCGCGCGTCACCGGCACGCTGTCGGGGCTCGATTTGCAGCTGAAAGGCATCCGCGAGGCCATCGTCAACGGGCTCGCCGCAAATGGCGACGCGCCGGCGCAGGACGCCGGCTTTGCAAAGCTTGCGACCAACCTCGCCCAGCTGGGCCGCCCCAAGGTCGAAGTGCGGTTGGAGGACGCGCGCGACAGCGGTATGCTTGCGCTATTCACGCAGCAAACGGAGCTGTTGAAGCAAGCCTTGGGCGCGCTTGGCAAGCGCGCAGCCGAGCCTGCGGGCGGCGCAGCCGACCAAAAGCTGGCCGAGCTGGTTGGCTTGCTGGGACGTGTCTCCAAACAGCTCGAGAACGGTGTCGGCAGTACTCGGCGCGTCGACGTCGAGCTCGACGTCAACGGTGCGAGCAATTTGTACCGCACGCTTTCGGGCAGCGACCTATTCAGCGGTGGCGGCCTGTTCGTCGCGACGTACGAGAAGCCACCGCCACTGGGGGCTAACGTGCGCATCTCGCTGCGGTTTCCGACCGGAGCCAGCTGCGAGCTGAGCGGCAACGTGGCTTGGGTGCGCGACGCGCTGGGCGAGGACGCGCCACCTGGCTTCGGCGTGCGGTTCTTGGATCTGTCCGAAGAAGCGCGGCAACTCGTGCATGCTTACTCCGAAGCGCGCGAGCCGATGCTGCGGGACGACTGACCGGCGGCTTTTCGGCCGGCAGCTATCGGGTCACCGCCGAAGGGGTTGCCGCCCGACGCCGGGGCGACCAGGATGCCCCCATGCTCGAAGCCGCGGAGCTTGGCCACACGTTGAGCAAACAGCAGTACGACGCCGTGCTGCCGGGCCTACGGGCGGCGTTGCTCGACGCGCAAGGGCGCCTGCGCAACGCCGGGTTTTCGGTCGTGGTTCTCGTCAACGGAGCGCACGGCAGCGGCAAGAGCGAGACCGTCAACGCCCTGCACGAATGGCTCGATGCCCGGTTCCTGGTGTCCCACAGCTACACCGACCCTAGCGAGGAAGAGCGCACGCGTCCCGAGTTTTGGCGCTACTGGATGTGGTTGCCACCGGCCGGTCGCGTCGGCGTGCTTTCGGGCTCCTGGTACACCGCGCCCATTCTCGAGCGAGCTTTGGGCACCACGACGGACGTCCAGTTGGCGGAGCGTACCGCGCGCATCAACGCCTTCGAGCGAACGGTCGCTGACAGTGGCACGCTGTTCGTGAAGCTCTGGTTTCACATCGGCAAGAAGGCACAGCGTCGCCGCATGAAGGAGCTCGAGAGCAGCAAGCTCACGCGTTACCGCGTCACCAAGCAAGACTGGAAGAACCACGAGCGCTTCGACGACCTGGTCGAGGTGGCCCAGAAGGTCATAAGTCACACCAGCACGGCCCTTGCCCCATGGCACGTCGTCGACGGTGAGGACGCTCGCTACCGCAACGTGACGGGCGCGCGCATCGTCCTGGACGCCATGGAAGCGCGCTTGTCGCAGCGCCGCACGCCGCGCCCGGCGCTACGGCTGCCCCTGATTGAGGACCCGGAAACGCCGCTAGATCGACTGGATTTGACGCAGACGTTGGCTAAACCTGACGCAGACATGGAGATCGCCGGCCTGCAGGCGCGCCTCAACCGGCTGGTACGCAAGCTGCAAAAGCAGCGACGGAGCGCTGTCTTGGCGTTCGAAGGGCCCGACGCGGCCGGCAAGGGCGGTGCGATTCGGCGCATCACCTGGGCGCTCGACGCGCGCAGCTACCGCCTCGTCCCCGTCTCGGCCCCCAGCGAAGAAGAGCGAGCGCGCCACTACCTGTGGCGCTTCTGGCGCCAGCTGCCGGGCACCGGCACGCTGACCATCTTCGATCGCAGCTGGTACGGGCGCGTGTTGGTCGAGCGAGTGGAGGGCTTCGCCAGCGAGCCCGACTGGCAGCGTGCGTACCAAGAAATCAACGAGTTCGAGCGAGAGCTGCAGCACAGCGGCGTCGTCTTGGCAAAATTCTGGTTGCACATCACGAACGACGAGCAGCTGCGTCGTTTCGACGAGCGTCGGCACGACTCGAGCAAGCGCTACAAGATCACGGCCGAGGACTATCGCAATCGCGAGCAAGCCAATCAGTACGAGGCCGCCGCCGCCGAGATGATCGCACGCTGCAGTCCGCCAAGCGCGCCGTTTACGCTAGTCGAAGCAAACGACAAGCGCTTTGCGCGGGTGAAAGTGCTGCGGTCCGTCTGCGACCAGCTCGAAAATGAGCTATAAAGGCGCCGTAAGTGGCATCGGTTGTCCGCCAAGTGAGGCTCGCTCAGTCGATCGCGAAGCAGTAGATTCGACCGGCGCCGCCCGATTGCGACGTATCCCCGCAGCTGCCGCCTAGATGCGCAGAATTCCACGAATTGGCGGGGGGTACCATCGTCTTGCCTTGCCCCATGCCGTCGCTATGGCCCACTTGACCCCTGTCGCCATCAGCGTCGGAGGTCCAGTCCTGGCAGGTGGCACCCGGCTGCACCGTGC
>JAYUYU010000097.1:0-17551 GCA_043752365.1 Myxococcales bacterium
GGCAGCAGGCCCTCCTCGTCTTCACTGGCGGCAGCCGCGGCGGCGGCTCCCTGGGCGTTGCCGGCTTCTTCTTTGGCGTCGTCTTCGCCCGCCAGCTCCTTAGGCGCTTCCTCTTCGGCTTCCTTGTCTGCCTCGTACTGCTGCAACCACCCAGCAAACTTCAGAACTTTGCCGCTGGCGCGCAGGCCCAGCGTCTTGTGCTTCGAGCCTGCTTTGCAGGTGGCTTCGATGTCGACGCCCGTTTGGTCGTAGACGGCCGGCGCCATTTGCGAGGCCAAGAAGCGATCCCAAACCAACTTGTAGAGCTTGAACTGCTCGTCGGTTAGGTACTTCTTCACCTTAGCCGGCGCGTATTCCAGCGAGGTCGGGCGGATAGCTTCGTGCGCTTCTTGAGCGTCCTTGCGCGACTTATAGACGTTGGGCTTCTCGGGCAGAAACCGCGCGCCGTGCTTGGCCTCGATGAAGGCGCGCGCCTCGATGATGGCGTCCGGGCTCACGCGCACGGAGTCGGTACGCATGTAAGTGATGAGACCGACCAGGCCACCGTCCTTCTTCAGGTCGATGCCCTCGTACAGTTTCTGAGCGACGCTCATGGTGCGCTTCGTCGTAAAGCGCAGGTAGCTGGTCGCGTCCTGCTGGATCTTGCTCGTGGTGTACGGCGCCTGCGCGTTGCGCTTCTGCTCGCGTTGCGTGACGTTCTGGACCTTGTAGCTGGCGTTCGTCAGCTCGTCCTTCACCTGCGCGGCAAGGGTGCCGTCCTTGACCTCGAGCTTCTCGCCGTCGGCCTTGGTCAGACGACCCATGAAACTGGTCTTGGCCTTGCCCTTCAGCGAGACGCCAACGTTCCAATACTCCTCGGGTACGAAGGCCTCGATTTCACGCTCGCGCTCGACGATCAGCCGCAGCGCCACCGACTGCACGCGCCCCGCGCTCAGGCCGAAAGCCAGCTTGGACCAAACCAAGGCCGATACGTCGTAGCCCACGATGCGATCGAGCACCCGGCGACAGCGCTGAGCGTCATACAGGTTGGCGTCGAGGTCGCGCGGATTGTCGATGCCGTGCTGGACGCCCTTCTTCGTGATCTCTTCGAACTCGACCCGACGGACCGACAGCTCCGGGCGCTGTAGCTCCTCCATCAAGTGCCAAGCTATGGCCTCGCCTTCGCGATCAGGGTCGGTCGCCAGCAAGAGCACGTCGGCGTCCTTGACCTCGTGCTTGAGGTCGAGCAGCACCTTCGCCTTGGCTTCGATGATTTCGTACGTTTCGCGAAACCCATTGGCCACATCGATGCCCATCTTCTTGGGCAGGTCTTTGACGTGACCCTTACTAGCGAGCACCTCGTACCCCTTCCCGAGGTACTTCTGGATCGTCTTGGCTTTGGCTGGGGATTCGACGACGACGAGGGTCTTGGGCATGCGGCGTGCTTCGCCTTTCGTCCCCTGAATGCGACGTTCCGAGCGGTCGCGCAACCTGGTGATCACCAGGCAACGGGGCAATACTCAATTAATTCAATAAGTTACCGGCTTCAGGGAGCCGAACGGGCCCGGAACTAACACCCCGGAGAGGGCGAGAGTCAAGATCCGTTGCTGGACGACGGCCAAGGAAAGGCCAGTCCGGTCGGCTATTTCGTCGGGGTGGGTCGCTCCTTCTTGGAGGGCCCGCAGCACCGGGTCTGGCTCGTTGGAGGAGGCATAAGAAGAGGCGTCCGGCCAGAGCTTGCCCTGGACCGCCGCCGGCAGGGCGTGAAGCCCGGAGGCGCTCAGGAGCTTCCGCACGTCCTCGGCTCGGTCCAGGGGGCGTCCCCCAAGCCGTAGCTCTCGAATCGCTCCCTTGCCCTGTGCCACCCAGGGGGAATGAGGGACGATGAACAGCGGTCGACCGAGCTGACGCGCCCACTTGGCGGCGTTGGCCGCGCCGCTGCGCACCGGCAGCTGGGTGACGACAACCGCGTGCGCCAGCGCAACCAAGCAGGCGTTCCGAGCGAAAAAAATGCCGCGGGGCGCCCCCAGGTCGTCAGGTACGAGCGACAGGTAGGCGCCGCGACGCTCGACGATGCTGCGGAACAGCGCCGCATTTTCAGCCGGGAAGGGTTTACGAAACCCCGCCGGCGCGACCACCACCGTTACACCTCCGACGTCGAGCGCCCCCTCGTGAGCCGCGGTGTCGACGCCCTCCGCACCACCTGACAAGACGGCCACTCCGGCCACCGCCAGCTCGCCGGCGAGCGCCTTGGTGAAGGTCACGGCTTCGCGCGACGGGTAGCGCGTGCCGACGATCGCCACGGCCGGCCCGCGCGGCAGCTCGCCTCGGAGGTAGAGGCGCGTGGGGGGCTCTGCCAAATCCGCCAGACGCGGCGGGAGCCGCTCACCCGTGAGCTCGTCCGAGTCCCCCGACGTTTGCGTCATCGCCCCTCGTCGGTCGCCGGAGCGTCCGGTTGCGCGAAGCGCGCGCTTTTTCGCGGGAGCGTGCTAAGACCGCAAGCATGCGCTTCGTGGTGGCAACCCACGGCCACTGCTTCGACGGTCTGTCCAGCGCCGTGGTCTTTTCTCGGCTGATGAAGGAGCTGGGGGCTTCGCGGCCGACCTTCGAATACCGGACTTGCGGCTACGGCTCGGGGCAAACCCGGGCTGAAGAAAAGCTCTTCACGGGCGACGAGAACGCCATCCTCGACTACCGCTTTTGCCCGACCGAGAAACTGAGCTGGTATTTCGACCACCACCGCACCGCTTTCGCGGGGCCGGCCGATCGTGAAGTGTTCGAGGCCCGGCAAGGCTCGGGCCAGTTCTTTTTCGACGCGGGCTATTCGTCGTGCACGAAGCTGATCGCCGACGTTGCGCGCGAGCGCTTCGGCGTCGACATGAACGACCTGCAAGAGCTGGTGAAATGGGCCGACATGGTCGACGCGGCGCGCTTCGCGTCGCCCGAGGACGCGGTCAGCCGCACCTCGCCCATCATGCAACTGGTCAGCGTCGTCGAGCACTACGGCGACGATGCCTTCCTCAAAGATTTGGTGCCCGAGCTGCTGAATCGCTCGCTGGAGGAAGTGGCCCAGAGCAGCGCCGTTTCCAACCGTTACAAGCCGCTGGGCAAGAAGCACGAGCGCTTCGTGGCGCGCGTGAAGCAAAAAAGCGAACGCCTCGGGCGCGTCGTATTCGTCGACCTGACCGAAAGCGTGCTGGAAAGCGTCGGCAAGTTCGTCACCTACGCGTTGTTCCCCGACTCCGTGTACTCGGTTGTGGTGGGCTTGCTCAAGAACGGCCCGAAGATTTCGGTCGGCTACAATCCTTGGTCGGGTCGCCCGCTCGACACGGACATCAGCGCTATTTGCGCGCGCTACGGCGGCGGTGGCCACCCGGTCGTGGGTGGCATTTCGTTCCCCAGCGCGGCCATCGAAGAAGCGCGGCGCGTGGCCCGCAGCATCGCCAGCGAGCTCAACGGCGAAGTCGCTGGCGCTGCCTGAGCCTGCTCGGCATGAGTGCTCTCGCGGTCCTCGAGCGGCTCACACGCCAAGCGGGCGCGGCGCCTCTCGTGCTAGGGCACCGGGGCGCCCGCCACGCAGCTCCAGAAAATACCCACGCTGCGTTCGAGCTTGCCCGCACGGAAGGCGCCGCTGGCGTCGAGCTCGACGTCCGGATCGTCAAGTCCGGGGAAATCGTGGTGCTCCACGATCCCACACTGGCGCGCGTGACCAACCGCGTTGATCGTCGGGCGGTGGAGCAGCTCAGCTGGGCTGAGACGCGCGGCGCCGACGTCGGCAGCGGCGAGCGTGTGCCTCTGCTGACGGACGTGCTCGATTGGGCGGCGACGCACGACCAGCTGGTGAACGTCGAAGTGAAGAGCGACGTCAAACGCCGACGCGACTTGCTGCGCGGCGTGATTGGACTGCTGGCTCGGCACCCGTATGCCCCGCGCGGAGTCTTGCTTTCGAGCTTCGACCCGCGCTTCATTTGGCGGCTTTCCCGGGGTTTACCGCAGTTACCTAGCGCGTTCTTGTTTCACACCAAGAGCCCCATGGCGCGCGCGGCGGCGTTGGTCGGCGCCGCCACGTTCAGCCGGCTGGGCGCGCGCGCCGTCCACCCCGAACACGCCTTGGTCACCAAGCAACGCATGCAAGCTTGGCGCAGCAAGCACGCGCTGGTCGGCGTCTGGACCGTCAACGACCCCACCCGTGCCCGCGAGCTGAGCACGCTCGGCGTCGACTACATCGTCAGCGACAACCCTGGCAGCATCCTCGCAGCTCTGTAACGGCTCGAGATTTTTCACAGGAGATCGGGAGATCGGGAGTCGTGCGAGCTGCATTTGGGGGCGCCCATTTGTTCCGTCAGTGCGTCGCGCTAGGCATATTCGCGACGGCGCTAAACGAAGCGACCCCAATTCCACCATGAAGCTGCGCCCACTGCTCGCTCGCACGACTCCTGATCTCCCCGACTCCCTGTGAAAATCAGGTACTTGCACCTAGCTCTCGTGGGGGGCGAAGCCGTGAAGAGCGAGTCACTGACAGGGCGACGAGCGAACTACGACCCCGCCTGGCGGACGTTGCTCGAATGCCCCCGCTTTCAGCGGTGGATTGTGGGCAATTTCGCTCACGGTGAGTACGAGATCTTGCTCCTCGGCCGGCACCTGGAGGCGCAGCCGACGCGGCACGCTGGCGCGACACGCGGGTCCGCTCGGCGCTACATCGGGATCGATGCCGTCCGGGTCGGAGCGCGGGGGCGCGGTAGTGGCAGGGTCATGCTGCTCGAGCTCGGCCCGGTACAGCACGTAGCTTTGCTGCCGCACTTCCACGCTGGAGAGCGACACGCGCTGCTGGGCGTACGGCTTGTCGTAGTCCGTATCGTTCGGCGAAATCGCGATTTCTTGGGTCGCCGAGTGTCTGCCGGCAATGCGCACGACGTAGCGCCCGCCTTCCCACGACAGCGAGGCTTCGGGCGGCGTGTGCACGAGCAGCGGCGGCTCACCGCGCAAAAGACTGACGAGCGCGTGCGGCGGCATGGGCACGTGCGTGAAACGCCCCAGGTTGCAGGCGTTCGCGGGGCCGTGCAAAAATACTTTTTGGCGTAAATCGTAGAGCGAAAAGTCTTTGCCGTTCGACGTCAGGGTGGAAATGGTAGCCCCGAACGGGCTCACGACGTCGAGCCGCACCGAGGCTGGGCTCGACGCCATGAACAAGATCGAGCCGCGAATGCGGCCCTCTTTGCCGAAATAGTCGAGCTTGCCTTCGCCGCTCAGCCCGCGGCTGCAGGCTTGCTGCTCACGCAGCCGCGAAAGCAAGCTGGCGGCGTCCGGAAAGCGCGAGGGCGGCGCCGAGCGGGCACAGCCCGTCGACGCCACACACGCTAGCAGCGCGAGCCAGGCAGCGCGCGCCACGCCCTCAGCGCAGCCCTTCCAACACGTCGAAGTCCGGCAGCGGCAGCGACAGGTGGTGTTTGGACACCCCGACCGAGTAGCGCTCGCACATCTCAGCGAGGCCGATGCCGTCGAGCACCGCCACGGGCGCCGCGCCAGGCGAGTTGGCTTCCTCGCGCGCGCCGCTGAGCACCTGACCGGTGGTGATGATCCAACCCGCGTGAGCCGGACCGTAGTGGTGCAGCGAGCCGCGCAGCTCGGTGACTCGCTCGCGGCCCACTTCACGCCCGTCGCGACGCACCACGATAGCCGTGCGCACCTCGCTGCTGGCGCTCTTCAGCTTGCCGCTGAAGTGCATCTCGGCGCCGTGGGCGCCTTGGCGGCGCACGCTGGTCAGCTCGCTGAAGCCGCAGTGTTCGAGCAGCAGCACCACCAGCTCACCCAGCCCGCGCTGCGGCAAATCTTGCAGCAAACGCAGGAGCGAGCGCCGCGACACGTCGCGGTAGCGGTCCGCGAGGGTCGTCATCTCGCGCTCGATGCGCAACAGCTCTGGATCCATCTGCCACTCGGTCAGCGCCAGGCGATTGCCGGAGACGCGGAAACGTGGGCGACGACCCTCGGCGGCGCGGCGCAGGTTGTCGGCGCGCGCGGCGCCGATCATGAGGCCCTGGCCGACCGAAAGCTCACCGGCGTAGCGACCCCGGCGCGCCGCTGCGTCGACCAGCGTCTGCACCGCGACCGGGCCACGGTTGCGATCGAAGCCCGCAACGATCGACTCCACCGCGTCCGCCAGATCTTTGCCCACCACCTCATCGAGGGAGGCGGTGCTGCGTTCCACGCCGGGGCGCTCGGCGCCGCGGTCGCGCTCGGCAGCGCGGTCGCGCTCGCCGCCGCGATCACGCTCACCGCCGCGATCACGCTCACCGCCGCGGTCACGCTCGCCGCCGCGGTCACGCTCGGCACCGCGATCACGACCACGGCCGTCGCGTGCAGAGCGCTCGCCGCCGGTGCGCTCGGGGCGCGGCTCCGGCTGCTCGTTATCGAAACGCTCGTCGACCGTGCGCACTTCGCGTTCTTGCGCGCGCGCCTGGACCTCTTGGGCGACTTCGGGCGACAGCTCCGCCGGAGCGTCGGACACGGTGTACGCCGGCAAATCATCGCCGCCGCGCTCTTCACCGCCGCGGCCACGGCCACGGCGACGACGACCGCGACCACGGCGGTCGCCGCTCGCGTCGTCGGCGGCTGGCGCCGCGGGAGCCGCCGCCGCACTGGCGGAGCCGAAGATCGGCAAGTCGTCGTCGTCTTCGGACGCGAACAACTCGCTGCCGTGAGCGGCCAGGTCGGCGCGCACGCGCTCCTCTTCAGAGGGGGCGGCCAGCACTTCTTCTTCGTCACCCGCCGCGCCCGGAGACGAGTTGTCAGCGTTGCTCTTACGCTCGAGCGCAATGTCAGCGAAGTTGACCTCTTGGCCTGCCAGCTTCTCGAGCGCGGGCGTGCGATCTTGCAGGCCCTTCTCGATCATGGCCTGGTCCCATTCACGCAGCGCGAAGACGCCGGGTCGGACGCGAACCAGCGGGTTCTCTTTGTCGCCCTTTTTCACCAGCGCCGCCAAGCGCGCACCCATGGTCACGTCTGGGCTCTTGCCCACGTGACTGAGTAGGTTCTTCTCGATGGCTACGTCGGTAATTTCTTTGTAGTGGAGCGGCTTGCCTACGAGGCGCAAGACCTGCGCCGCGGCTTCAGTAAACGTCATTAAAATTTCTGCTCTCGGTTGGGGAGCGCGCTGTCTTCGTGTCGGCAGGGCATGTGCCCGACCCCGTTCCAACAACTCACTCTTGCCAATCGGCGGCTCCTGGAGAGCGAACATCGCTCCCTCCTCCGGCAGCACACCGAACAGAACGGGAGATAGCATGGTCTCTCGCCCGCCCGCAAATCCCTGAAATCCATGCCCATTTGGCCCGGTGGCCGATTTATTGTCTCGGCGGCCGAGTGCGGGGGGTACAATCCGGACGGTTTGGACCAGAACGAGCGGCTCATCTCGGAGTTCTCGCGCGTGCTTTCGCGCCGGGGCCTGAGCGTCCGTTCCGAACCGCTGTGGGGAGTGCATCCCGGCGGCAAGTGTCGCTTGAAGGGCAAGCAGGTACTGCTGCTTAACACCAAGGCGCCGCTCATGGAGCGCCTGGTCGTGCTCGCCGACTGCTTCGTCGAAGAAGGCATCGAGGACGCTGAGCTCTCGATCGAGGCCCACGCCCTGCTGCAGCGCCGCATCGCGCGGCGTTCGGACATACTGGCCCCGGCAGACGCGGCCCGCCCCGGCCTCGCCAAGGGCCCTGGGCCCGCGCGCAAGCAGCGCAGAATTTGAGTGTTGGCTGGTTTGAACTAGTCTGGCGTGGCTTTGCAGCTGATTGAGCACGCCCCGCTGGGCTCGCGCACGACGATGGGGGTGGGCGGCGCGGCGCGCTACTTGGTGGAGGCCCGCAGCGAGACCGAGGTCCTGGAAGCGCTCGCCTGGGCCAAGCAGCGGGGCTTGCTGGTGCGGGTGCTGGGCGGTGGCAGCAACCTGGTGGTGGCCGACGGCGGCTTCGACGGGCTCGTGCTGGCCCTGAGCCTGCGGGGCATTGCCTGTTCGAACGTAAGCGGCGACGCGCGGCTCACGGCACAGGGCGGCGAGCCTTGGGACAACGTGGTCGAACACGCGGTTTCGCGCGGCCTGGCCGGCCTCGAGGGCCTGAGCGGTATCCCGGGCTGCGCCGGCGCTACCCCGATTCAAAACGTGGGCGCTTACGGCCAAGAAGTGGCCGACACCATCGAGTCGGTTCGGGCCATCGATCGCGAAACGCAGGCGACCGTGGAGCTATCGGCCAAAGCTTGCCGCTTCGCCTACCGCGACAGCTTCTTCAAATCCGAGGCACCGGAGCGCTTCGTCGTGACGGAAGTGCGCTTCGCCTTGGCGGCGCGCCCGCCCGCCGCGGTCCGTTACCCGGACCTGCAACGCGAGCTGCAACGCCAAGGGCTGTCGGAGCCGACGCTGGCACAGCTCCGTGAATGCGTGCTGACCGTGCGCCGCGACAAGTCCATGCTGCTGGACGCGGCAGATCCGAACGGCCGTAGCTGCGGCTCCTTTTTCTTGAATCCAGTCGTGACGGGCGCCGACGCCGAGCGGGTGCGCGGCTTGGCCGAAGGCGCTGCGCTACCCAGCTACGCGCAGCCCGACGGGCGCGTGAAGCTCGCCGCGGGTTGGCTGATCGAGCAGAGCGGCTTCGGCAGGGGACTGCGCGACGGCAACGTCGGGCTTTCGACCAAGCACGCGCTGGCCATCGTCGCCCACCACGGCGCCACCGCCGACGAAGTCGCGCGCCTGTCGCAGCGCATCCAGGCCGGCGTGCGCGCCCGCTTCGGCGTCGAACTCACGCCGGAGCCGAATTTTTGGGGATTTTGAGGCTAGTAGTGAGGCGTGAGGATTGAGTAGTGAGTGAAGACGCTCTGCCTGCTCGCTCAATCCTTCACTACTCAATCCTTCACTACTCAATCCTCACTACTCAATCCTCACTACTCAAGAATTGGCCACGCCGGCATAAAGTGACTCGACGGCTTCGTCGAGCCGGCTCGGATCGGTGCCGCCAGCTTGGGCCATGTCGGGGCGGCCGCCGCCGGAGCCACCGACAATTTGAGCGACTCCCTTGATCAGCTCGCCGGCTTTGTAGCGACCCAGCAGGGGCTTGGCCACCGTCAACACCAGCTGCGCCTTGCCTTCGTGCTCGGAGGCGACCAAGACGACGCTGTCGCCCAGCTTGTCGCGTAGCTTTTCGGCCAGCTCGCGCAGCTGGGCGCGGTCGGTGACGTCCGTTTTGACGCCCAGCACCTTGACGCCCGCTACCTCGCGAGCTTGGCCAATCAGCGCGTCGAAGCCGCCGCCGCCGCTCATCAGCTTGCGCTGCAAGTCTTCGATCTGCTTCAGCAGGGCTTTCTCGCCACTGAGCAGCTTCTCGATTTTTTCGGGCAGGGCTTGCGTGCTGGCTTTGGCGGCGTGCGCGGCGCGGTTCAGCGTGTCTTCAATCTCGCGCAAATGCGCCAAAGCGCCGTCACCCGTGACGGCTTGAATGCGGCGCACGCCAGCGGCCACACCGACCTCGCTCAAAATTTTGAACAGGCCAATGTCGCCCGTGGCGCGCGCGTGCGTACCGCCGCACAGCTCCATCGAGTCGCCCATGGTGAGCATGCGCACGACGTCGCCGTACTTCTCTTCGAAGATCATCATGGCGCCGCGCTTGCGGGCTTCGTCCATGTCCATGACGTCGGTCGCCACGGGGTGATTGCCCAGCGTACGCTCGTTCACCAGATCCTCGATTTCGCTGATTTCCAGCGACGAAAGCGGCTTGTTGTGGGTGAAATCGAAGCGCAGGCGGTCGGGACCCACCAGCGAGCCCTTCTGCTGAGCCTGCGGCCCCAGCACCTTTCTGAGCGCCCAGTGCAGCAAATGCGTGGCCGAGTGGTTGCGACGGACGCGGTTACGGCGCGCTTCGTCGACGGCCAACTGCGCGGTCTCGCCCACCTTGATGGCGCCCTGCGTGACCTTGCCACGGTGCACGACCAGCCCGGGCACCGGCTTCTGCGTGTCCTCGACGCTGACGCTACCCAGGCCAGTGCTGACGACGCCGGTGTCACCGACCTGGCCGCCGGCAGCGCCGTAGAATGGCGTAACGCCGGTCACGACGTCCACTTCGTCCCCCAGCGAGGCGCTGTCGACCAGCGCGCCAGCCTTGACGATGGCGAAGATGGGCGAGGAGTCGTGGGTCTTGTCGTAGCCGCTGAACTTGGCGCCACCTTCCGGCAGCAACGCCCGCGCCTCGCGGTACACGCCCTCCACCGCTTGGTCCATTCCCCCGAACTCCGAGCGCTTGCGCGCCTCTTCGAGCGCGCTGTCGTAGCCGGCTTGGTCAACCGCGAAGCCGCGCTCGGTGCAGATTACTTCGGTCAAATCGAGCGGAAAGCCGTAGGTGTCGTAGAGTTGGAAGGCATCGGCGCCCGCCAACGTGAGCTGCGACGCCTTGGCCATCAGCGCAAAGCGGTCTTCGAGCAGGCTGAGCCCCCGCTCGATGGTCTGACGGAAACGCACTTCCTCGGCCTCGACGACGGAGGCGATCAAATCTCGGCGTTCGCGCAGCTCCGGATACTGCGCGCCCATCAGCTCGATCACGCTGGCCGTCACCTGGTGCAAAAACGGCTCTTCGATGCCCAGCCGGTGACCATGCCGAATCGCGCGCCGCATCACTCGGCGCAGCACGTATTCGCGCCCCGTGCGGTCCGGCATCACGCCGTCGGCGATCATGATCGCGGTCGTGCGTGCGTGGTCGGCAATGACGCGCATGCTGACGTCGTCGGGCAGCATACTAGCGCCGTAGTTCTTGCGCGAAATCTCCGAGGCTTTCTCGACCAGCGAACGCAAGAGATCCGTGTCGTAGTTGCTGAGCTTGCCTTGCACGGCGACGCACATGCGCTCGAGGCCACCACCCGTGTCGATGCTGGGCGCAGGCAGCGGGTCGAGCTTGGCCGTGCCGTCTTTCAGGCTGCGCTCGAACTGCATGAACACCAGATTCCAGATTTCACAGTAGCCGACGCCCTCGGCCGTCTGTTCTTCGCCGAATTTCGCGGGGTCTACCCCGTTGCCGTTGAAGAAATAGAGCTCGCTGCACGGGCCGCACGGACCCGTGTCGCCCATGGACCAAAAGTTGTCGGCCATGCCCAGGCCGCGGACCTGCGCGTCACCGAAGCCGGTCAGCTTTTTCCAGAGATCGCGGGCGAAGGTATCCTCGGGAATACCTTCCTCGCCCTTGAAGTAGCTCATCACCAGCCGGTCCTTCGGCAGGTCGAGCTCCTTGGTCAGGAAGTTCCACGCGAAAACGATGGCCTCTTCCTTGAAGTAGTCGCCAAAGCTGAAGTTGCCCAGCATCTCGAAGAAAGTGTGGTGGCGCGGCGACGGACCGACGGCCTCCAGATCGTTGTGCTTGCCCGAGATGCGAATGCACTTTTGGCTGCTGGTCGCGCGCTTGTAGGCGCGCTTCTCTCGCCCAGTGAAGAGATCTTTGAACTGGACCATGCCGGCGTTGGCGAACATCAACGTCGGATCGTTGGGTGGCACCACGGGGCCGCTCTGCACCACTTCGTGGCCGTTGCGAGCGAAGAAACCTAGGAAGGCGCTGCGAAGCTCTGCAGCCGTACGGGTCGACATGATAGGGGGCGGCATTTAGCACGACCCCGAAAGCGCGGCTGCTACCCCTTGCCGACTCGGTCAATCCCCTGATTTGCCAGCCGATCGGCCTCGCCGTTCAGCTCACGACGGATGTGGGTCAGCTTGACGCTACTAAAGCGCGAGATGAGCCGGCGCGCCTCCTCGAACAGCGGTCGGAGCCCGGGGCTCTTGACCCGGTATTCGCCCTTCAACTGTTTGATCAACAGCTCCGAGTCGGCACGCACCTCGACCCGATCGATGCCTCGAGCGAGCGCGCCGGCAAGGCCCAGCAAGACGGCTTTGTACTCGGCGACGTTGTTGGTGGTGTGTCCCAGGAACTCGCTGCCCGTGTAGAGCACCTCGCCGCTCGAGGACTTGAGGATGGCTCCGATGCCGGCGGGGCCCGGGTTGCCCCGTGCAGCGCCGTCTGTCCACAGCACCGCGTCCTCTGCTTTCGCAGCGGGCGGGGTCGACGATTCGGGGCGAGCCATCATGAAAACTGGCGGCGCCGCGAGGTCAGGCGCGACGTCGTTCTATGGCCCGACGGTAAATGGCTTCGTAAGCTCGCGCAACAACTCCCGAGGCATACACGCGCGATGCCGCAGCGCGTCCACGTGCGATGGCATCCGCTCGCGCCGACGCAGAAGCGGCGAGAGCCGTGACCGTGTCCAGCCATTCGCGCACGTCGATAGTAGCGACCTTTATCGCTCCCTCGACGTCGCGCAGCGGGCCCTGGTCGAGGACGATGCACGGCACTCCGAGCGTGAGCGCCTCCAACAAGACGATGGGTTGATCGACCTTGCCCCACAGGTCGTCGACTGGAAAAATGACTATTTCGGAGGCCGACAAAAGCGCGTGCATGTCGTGAACGGCGTCGGTGATCCGCACCCGCGACGTTGGAAGGGCCCGCCTCAAATGCGCTGCCTTGGCTGCCGCCCCGGCCGTTTTGTTGCGGTACGCGAACACCACCACGGCGTTCGGTATCCGTTCACACAGCGGCTCGACCAACCGCTGGGTCACCTCCGCGCCCGAGCTCACTTCCAAATCGCCGGGGTAAAGAATGATCCGGTCTTGCGGCGCAAGGCCAAGCTCGGCGCGCGCGCGCTGCACGCGCTCTTCGCTGGTCGCGAGTAGATTCGGCACCGGCGGGGGAATCACCGACAACGGCGGCAGACGGAAGCCCTCTGCGCGCGCTGCAGCGTCCAGACCATCGGCCGTCGCGCGACTTTGCACCACGATTTGATCGCCGAACAGCAGCCGCCCCAGGTCGGAGAAGTCACGCGGCGGCGAGGCGACGGTCTGCACGATGGGTAGCCTCCGGAGCGCGCGCAGCGTTTTGGCGACATGACCCGTACGCGCGTTGGGCGCGAACACGAAGTGCCACAAGTCGTCGCGCGGGCCCGTCAGCAAGCTGAGCGCAGCGCGCGCGTTGTCGACCAACGCCGGCGAAAAGGCGCCACCGCCGCGATACACGGGCCGTCCCGTGACGCCTGGCGGCAAGAGCGCGAGCCCCTCGGGCGTGGTCAGCACGACCGGCGCAAAATCACGCAGGTTGGACGCTACGTCGCGCACCAAGCACTTGGTGCCATCGTGAAACGGCGGAGCGATGGGCTTGGAGACGAACAGCACGCGCGGCACGCTGACGCCATGCCAGAACGACCCCGCTAGCGCAACGGCTCACAGGCGAGCGGCGGCCACTAGCGCGCGGGGAGCACGCCGCAGTGCGCTGGCGATGGCGGCCTCGAGCACCTCTTTGCGAAGCTGCGCGCTCTTGGTCTGATCGTTGGCGTCTTGCTCGCTGGCCTGGGCGCTGGCGCTGCCCGAAACCTTAGCGGCAATAGACTGATCGGGCATGGTGTGGAGCACGTACTCGACCTGGGCCGTATAAACGACAGCGCCGCCCTCGCGCGAGGCTTTGAGCTTCTCGACGCTGCCAGTCACCATCACCACCGGCGTCTTGGTGTCAGCGCCGCTGTCGCCCTCGACCAGCACCTTTACGCGCGGTAGCTCGTTGAGCTTTTGCCTCGAGGCTTGCGCCAAGTCGGACTCGATACGCTTTCCCACCACGCCACTACCGTTCTTCATGATGCCGAGCTTGACCAAAATTTTGGGACCCTGGGCTTCGAGCGCGGCGAGCGAGGACTTGATTTGATTGCGGACGGGGGCCGAACGATCCAGCCGGTGTTCTTTCAGTGGCTCAATCGCTCGCCGGTCGCCCAGCGACTCCAGCGCGGCGACGGCAGCGGCGCGCACGGAGGCGTTCTCGTCCTCCAGCCCGTCGACGAGGGGCTTGAGCGCGGCCGGGTCCATGCTCTTGCCGAGTTGCAGCGCTGCTTGAACGCGAACCCGGAAGTCCTTGCTGTCCCGCAACTGATTGACAAGCTCCTCGATGCCGGCGGAGGACGCCACGGCCGGGGCAGCGAGCAGAAGAAACAACGAAGCGAGCGCGGTCCGTCGAGGGAGGGGCAACATCGACAATGGGTGTACTCACCATTTGCTTCGCGGCTGCCTTTCGCAAGCAGCAACGCGCGTCACCCCTCATTTCAGTGGGGGCATGGCTCAGGCCCTCCCACATCGCTCGAACTCGAACACCCGTGTGAGTGATACGCCCCTTCTGCTCGACCTGCTTCGCCACTGCTCTTCCCCTGCCCTCCCTCACTCGCCTAACCCCTGACCCCCCACCCCTAAGCCCTACATGCCGCTTCAGCGCAGCAGCGAGCGTACTTCTTCTTCGAGCGTTGCCTCATCTCCAGCACGGTAACCCACGTGAACGAAACGGATGATTCCGCTTTTGTCGACCACGAACGCGGTGGGCATGGTGGGCGGATCGTAGGCTTTGGCAGCCGCCTTGGCATCGTCCCAGGCCACTGGGAATTTTGCGCCTGTCTCAGAAAGGAACGCCGGTATGCCTTTGGCGTCGTCGTCCTGACTGATTCCGACGATCACCAAGTCGCCACCCATTGCGCTGACCAGCTTTTGGTAGGCGGGGAACGATTGCCTACACGGCTCGCACCACGTCGCCCAAAAATCGACGACCAGCACCTTGCCGGCGTAAGCCTCCAAAGTTTGATCGCCGGCGCCCGAAACGTCGCGCAGCTGGAACCCGGGCGCCGGCGCGCCGACCAACGGGTGCGAGGCGCCTGAAGGGCTCGCGCCGCTACCACCGGCCCCGCCTGCGCAGCCGCCGAGCGAGGCCAAAGCCAGAACCCCCAACACCAGCAAGCGCCGCACGCTTTGCAGCCGCTCGCGGCCAAGCGCGGGGCTCACTTCTTCTTGCCGCCTTTTTTGGTGCCTTCGTCGGGGCAACCGTCTTCGTCCTCGAAACCGTTCTTCACCTCTGCCTCGTCGACGCACTCGTCGTCGGAGTCGAGGATGCCATCGTTGTCGTTGTCCGGATCGGGGCAACCGTCGGTGTCTTCGTAGCCGTCGGTGTCCTCGGCCTCGTTCACGCACTTGTCGCGCGAGTCCGGCACGCCGTCGTTGTCGGTGTCGGCTTCGTCGGGACAACCGTCATCGTCCTTGTAGCCGTTCTTCGACTCGGGCTGGCTCGGGCAGCGGTCACCGGTGTCGGGGATGCCGTCCGTGTCGTTGTCGGGCTCGGGACAGCCATCTTGGTCCTGGAACGCGTCTTGGTCCTCGGCCTGCCCGGGGCACTTGTCGTCCTTGTCCGGAATCGTGTCGAGGTCGTTGTCGCGATCGGGGCAGCCGTCGCTGTCTTCGTAGCCGTCTTTGTCCTCGGGCTCGGTGGGGCATTGATCGGCCGCGCCTTCGATGCCGTCGTTGTCGGTGTCCTTACCTTCGGCCACGTACAGTACGCCCAGCATGGCGCGCACCTTGGGCACGCCCACGCCTTGCACGATGCCGGTTCCGCCGCCCAGCGTGAACTGCAGCGGCGAGCCGAGCGGCAAGATCTGAATTCCGGCTAGGCCCTCCAGCGTGTTCTCACCGGCTTTGGTGCTGAAGCGCGAGGTGCCGAAGCCTTCAGCCATGACGCGGAACACCGGGCTCACGCGGTAGCCGGCGCCCAACGCATAGCGAAATTCGGAGCCCAGGTTGGTGCTGCCGATGACGACCGGCTTCCGGTACACGCCCGCCAAGTTGCCGCCGAACGAGAAGCCCTGCGCCTCTCCGTCGAAAATGGCGCGCGCACCAAAGGTGGGCAGCTTGTCGCCCATGAACTTGTCTTTGGCGGTGGCTTGCCCGAGCGGCGCGGTGGCAAACACCGTCGCGCCAATCACGAACGGGGCCTTCAAGTCGCCGTACAGGCGGAACTTGCCCTCGACCTCGATGTCGCCCAGGCCAACCGCGTTGATGCCGTCCGGCTCGTTGTGACCGTCGGACGTGATGCCAACGCCCTTCAGCCAGGTCACCGGAATGCGCAAGCCGAGCTGCACGCGCGGCACGATCGTGAACGAGCCCAGGAAGTCCCCGGTCAGCATGTTCTCGACCACCTTGACGTCTTCTTGCTTGCCGCCTTGGGCGCAGTCGTCGACTTGCAGACAGCTGCGCACCGTCAACGGCTCGAAGGCGTAGTTGGCCATGATGCCGGCGCTCCACACCTTCTCGCCGTCCGTACGCGCGCCGCGCATGGAGAACGAGTTACGAGGCCCAGGCGCAGCCTGGAACCGCTGCACGCTGATGGAGTGATCCACCCGCTGCTGCGCGAACGCAGGCGCTGTCGCAAGCAGTGAGCCGAGCCCGGCGGCCGCGGCTGTGAGCCGCGGTAGCGCAAAACACGAACCCGCGAGTGGGCGACGGCGGCTATGAGTCGAGAGGCTCTTCAACGAAGTGCTCCTGAAGTTTCGAGGGAACGAGCGGGGCACAAAGAGGCCCGAGCGGAAGCCATGCTTTCAAACTGCACGAAGAACTGCAATCGCTTTAAGTCACGCGCGGAGCGGGCCGAAGGCGGCGACGCTCGCGAGTCGCAGGTTCGCCGAGCCCATTCCGCTCCGACCGTAGCTAGGCCCACACGCGTCCCAACCAACGCGCGCGTGGTTGGGCTAGGCTGCCGGCGCCGTGGCGGTCTGCGTTGGATGTGCGAGCGTGCTGGTGCCAGAGGCGCGGTTTTGCCCGCAGTGTGGCCTCGCTGTGCCGAAGCCGCGTGAGCGCATCGGACCGGGCAGCGAGATCGCGCTGGGTGACTTAGGTAAGTGCGTGCTCGGCCACACCATTGGTGAGGGCGGCATGGGCGTCGTGTACCGAGGCTGGCTCTACTACAATCCCGCCGGCCGGTTCGCGGGCAACGCCCAGCACCCCATCGCGCTCAAGGTCTTGCACCCGCTGATCCGCGGGCGTCCCCGCGCCGAGCGCCTGTTTCGTCACGAGGCCCAGGTCCTGGGCAAGCTCGCCCACCCCAACATCGTTCACTACTTTGGCCTCTTCGAGCACGAGGGTGAGCTGTGCATTGCCATGGAGCTCGTGCAAGGCGAATCGCTTGCCGAGCTGCTGCAGCGGGCCGCCGCAAGTGGCGGCAGGCTGCCGCGCTTGCCGTTCACGCAGGCCTGGCACTACCTGGCGCAGCTGCTGGGCGCGCTCGAAAGCTTGCACGCACTTGGCGTCGTTCATCGCGACGTGAAGAGCGCCAACGTGCTCATTCGCACCGACGACATCGCGAAGCTGACTGACTTCGGCATCGCGCGCGTGCCTGCCAGCGTGGCCGCCTCGACCGGCAACATGATCGCAGGGACCGTGGCGTACATGAGCCCGGAGCAGATCCAGGGCAAGACGCTCGACGGCCGGAGCGACCTCTACAGCGCGGGCGTCGTGCTGTTCGAAACGCTGACGGGCCGGCTGCCGTTTCCCGCGGACGACCGCAGCGACTGGCTCGTTGCGTGCGACCACGTGCAGACGCCGCCCCCGCCGCTACGACGCTACCTGCCGCAGGCCCCGGTCGAGCTCGACCTCCTCCTGGCCCGCGCGATGGCGAAAGACCCCGACCACCGCTTCCAGAGCGCGGTCGAGTTCGGAGATGCGTTT
>JAYUYU010000098.1:0-7522 GCA_043752365.1 Myxococcales bacterium
CAGCGAGCTCCCTCACGGTCGCTCGGCGACCGCCGCGGCCTGGAGGCGGGCCACCAGAGCAGGCAAGCTAGAGAGCCCAGGCAAAGAGAAGACTTACAGCGTCGTCAACTCGCGTTGCCTTCGATGTCTTGTCTCGCACCTTGTCTCGCCCGCCGCCCGCCACCTGCCACCCGCCACCCGCCACGCGCCACGCGCCACGCGCCCGCGCCCGCGCCCGCGCCCGCGCAAACGCTGAGCACTGCACGCCCGCGCCACCGATTACCGCCACAAAATCTCCTGTAAAAAAGCCAAATTTCGCCGATCAACGTAGACAAGACCAATCCGTCCCCGCTCCCTGTGAGTCTCGATCGTTGATCGTTACCGAGGGACGCCACGGCAGCTTCTGCGATTCGCGCTGCGGATTGGCAGCCAGCCCGTGCTAGAAGCTCGTCGTGACTTCGCGGCACTATGACGTGATCGTGCTCGGCCGTTCGCTCGGCGCGCTGACCTGCGCGGCGGTGCTGGCGCGACGCGATTTTCGCGTGCTGGTGCTCGGTCAGGGGCAGCGCAGCCAGTTGTACCGTTATGACCGGTGCGTGCTTTCGCGCAGGCCGTTCACGTTCTTGGCCGGCTCGTCGCCGGTGTTCAAGCGCGTGCTGCACGAGCTTGCGCAGAGTCAACAGTTCCGCCGCCGCATGCAAGCGCTCGACCCGATGTTCGGCTGGCTGTCGCCGGGCAGGCGGCTCGAAGTACCGCCCGACATGGACCTGTTCGTCCGCGAAATCGAGCGCGAGTTCCCCGAAGTGCGGCAGTTGGTCGACGAGCTTTACACGACCGTCGCCCAAGTGAATGCCGCCGCCGACCTAGCCTTCGAGAAAGACGCGGTGTGGCCGCCCGGCTCGTGGTGGGAGCGCTTCGAGACAGGGCGCGTCGCGGCCACGCTGCCGTACCTGAAGGCGGATCGAAACGTCGATTTACTCAGCAAGTTCCCGAGCGGCCACCCGTTTCGGGACCTTTTGCTATTGCCCGCGTCGTTCGCTACCCACCTGGCCCTGCCCGCCGATCGGCTGCCGCCGCTGTGCCTGGCGCGCTTGCACGGGTCGTGGACCCGCGGCGTGAGCGCGCTCTCACAAAGCGAGCAAGAGCTTGCCGATTTCTTGGTCGAGCGCATCGAAGCACACGGCGGCGTCGTGGCGATGGCTCGACGCGCGGCGTCGATTGTCGTGCGCCGCGGCAGCGCCGTGGGCGTGATCGAAGACGGCGAAGGCGAAGCGACGGGCTCGTCGGCGGTCGTCTCCGACCAATCGGGCGAGGCCGTCGCAGAGCTGTCGGGCGGCGAAGGCGTGTCCAAATTTGCACAGAGCGACTGGCCACAGCTGCGCGCCGAGGCCTCGCGTTTCGTGGTCAGCCTGCGCGTCAAAACGGCGGGCTTGCCGGACGCGCTGCCGGCGGAGTCGTTCGTGGTGCCCGAGCGCTACGCGCGGCGCGACCCGCGTTCGCCAGCGCTGCGGCTGTCACGCTTGTCGCCGCGTGCACTCGACCCCGACGACGCCGATCCGAACGGGACCTTGCTGATCGCCGAGGCGCTGCTACCGGCGCGCGGCGCGCTGACGCTGCTCGAGGCGCGTGACGCCGTGCTGTCCACGCTGCGCGAACACCTGCCGTTTCTCGAGCGTTCGCTGTCGCTCGTCGACTCGGCGCATGACGGCTTACCGCTTTGGGATTTTCGCAATGGTGCGCGACGCGAGGTAGAGCGCGCGCACCTGCAAGGCGCCATTGCCGGCGTCGAGCCGATGGATCGCCTGTGGAGCGTCGAGCCGAGCGGTTACCTGGAGCTCGCGGGCGAGCCCGTGCGCGGCCCTGTTCCCGGCACCTACTTGGTCGGCAAGACCGTGCTGCCTGGCCTGGGACAAGAGGGCGAGCTTATCGCTGCGTGGAGCGCGGCCCGCATCATCACCGGCAAAGATCGCCAGCGTCAGCGCATGCGCCGTCAAATGTGGAGCAAAATCGAGACGACGTGATGAGCGAGCGAACGACGCTGGCACAGGTGCGCGCGTGAGAGTGATCGCCGGGCGACTGCGTGGTCGCGTGCTGGTAGCGCCCGCTGGCGACGCCACACGCCCGACTGGCGCGCGCGTGAAGGAAGCGCTGTTCTCGATTCTCGGGGACGTGTCGGGCGCGCGGGTGCTGGACCTGTACTCCGGCAGCGGGGCGCTCGGCATCGAAGCGCTGTCGCGCGGCGCAAGCTCGGCCGTATTCATCGAGTCGGCTCGCCCAGCACTGGCGTGCTTGCGTGAAAATTTGACCAAGCTTGGGCTGGACGACGTGGCGACAGTGCTGCCCCTGCGGGTCGAAAGTGCCGCAACCAAACTTCAATGCCTCGGGCCGTTCGAGCTCGTACTCTGCGATCCACCCTGGAAAGACGTGAAGGCGGCCTGGGCGGGGCTCGAAGCGCTGGCGACGGCGGGCCTGTTTGCAGTGGGCGCCCGGATCGTGCTGGAGCATGCCGCCAAAGACCCCCCACCAGCCCCCGAGGGCGCGAGCCGGCTTCGCAGGTGCGACGAGCGCCGCTGGGGCGACACCGCCATCGGCTTGTTCGAACCGGCCGCTGGCCCTGACCCTTAAGCTGAAAGTCTCGCGTGCCGCCTAGGGGGTGGCTATAGTCCGCCCCGCCCCGTACTTTTCGGAGAGAGCCAACATGGCTGAGACCACCCCGCCGCCGCCCAAATCAGGTGGCAGCGGACCCATTATCATCGCTGCCGTACTCATGCTCCTCCTCATTGGAGGTTTGATCGTTTGGAAGGTTACGGGCAGCAGCGAGCCCGAGAAGACTGCCATGCCTGTCGTCGCCAACACTGGCGCGGCACCGGTGCTGGACGAACCTCCACCCCCACCGCCTCCTCCGCCCCCGCCGGAAGAATCGGCGAAGGCCGACGACAAGGCCCCGAAGAAGGTCGGCAGCACCGGCCCCAATCCCTGCTCGCAAGTCTGCACCGGCACCGCCAGCGGCGCGTTGCAGTCCGCATTGTCGGGCCGCGCCGGCCAGTCACGCAGCTGCTACGAAAAGGCGCTCAGCAGCAACGCCACGCTCGAAGGTACCCTGACCATTGGCGTCAAGGTGGGTCCGGGTGGCCAGGTCTGCAGCGCGCGCGTCGTGGCTGACGGTCTGCACGATCCGGGGGTGAGCAATTGCGTGGTCAACCGCTTCTTGGGCGCGTCGTTCCCGGCGCCACAAGGGGGTTGCGCCGAGGTCAATGTTCCGCTCAGATTCATGCCCAAGCGATGAGCCGCCTCAGCTCCCATCCTGTTCGGGCCCAAGCTGCGCTGGGCGCGCTCCTGCTCGGCCTCGTCGTCAGCGCGTCGGGCTGTGAAGAGGACGGAAAGACCGCGCCCGACCGTTGCCTCGAGCCAGCCTTGTTGATCTTCGACATCCAAACGGCGGGTGCGCCGGCGGACGACAACGCCCGCTTCAACGACGACTTGGACGCCAACGGCAACCTTCTCTCCCCTTGTGTCACCAAGGTCGGTCACTCGGTGAGCAATATCGGCTCGCCGACGACGCCGACGACGGCTGGCACCGGTGGCAGCGCGACTGCTGGCAATGGCGGCAAGGGCGGCAAGGGCGGCAAGGGCGGCAGCGGCGGCACGGCCACGGCAAACGCCGGGGCCGGCGGCGCGCCGTAGTGCCAGCGCCGGCAGCGGCGCTCGGCGACCACGAGCGACGCGTTGGCGCGGAGCGCGAGCGTGACCTGCACGGCGTCTTGCTCACGCTGGCCTACGACGGCGCGCCCTTTTCCGGCTACGCCAAACAGACGAACGGCCGCACCATCGCCGGTGAGCTGGAGGGCGCCATCGCCAGCGTCGACCCGAAAGCCAGCAGCACGCGCGGCGTGAGCCGCACCGATGCCGGTGTTCACGCGCGCGGTCAGCTGGTGGCGTTCGATTCGACACGAGACATCGATTCGCGCGGCTGGGTGCTCGCGCTCAATCAAGAGCTGCCACGCCAAATTGCCGTCGTGCGCGCGCTGCGCATGCCCGCGCTGTTCGAGCCACGCCGTCACGTGTGCCACAAGACCTACGTCTATCGCTTCCTCGAGTGCCGCACGCGTGATCCGCTGGTGGACCAATTCGCGTGGCGCGTGCCCTACAGGTTGAACCACCTAGCGATGCAGGCGGCCGCGGCGATGATCCAGGGAGAGCATGACTTTCGCGCCTTTCGGGGCTCAGCCGATACGCGGGACGAGACGGTGCGACACATCTTTCGCATCGGCCTCGCACCTGCGGCGCATGATTCGCGCATCACCGAGCTCACGGTGACGGGCAACAAGTTCCTCTACAATATGATCCGCATCATCGCGGGAACATTGGTCGACATCGGGCGCGACCACTTGCCGGCCGACACTTTCACGCGCGCGCTCGCCAGCGGACTGCGTAAAGATCTGGGCATCACGGCGCCTCCGGAAGGGCTCGTGCTGCACGAGATTCAGCTCACCGAGTCGGGAAGCGACCAGTGGCCGCCTTTGGGACCGCTGTGGGGCGGCTGACGAGCAGGCTGAAGAGTCAGGCCGTTAGTTGACGTTGCCAGGCTTCTCTCGTAGGAACCCGGCACCATGGGTCTTCGTCAAACGCTCGTCGACAAGGGCAAGCAAGCACTCCTGAGCCCCTCCGTCATGCGTTGGGTTTCCGACGATCGCGTAATGAAAGCCACCGAGGGCTTGATGGACGCACGCGGCCGCCTCAAGGCCGCTTGGACCGTGCTCAAGAACGGTCACGAGCTGCCCAACGTCGATCCGGCGCTGGACGAGAACATCGGCCAGAGCGCACCCGCGGCCAAGAGCAACGGCGCGAGTAATGGCGCTGCCGCCAACAGCAGCAAGGACCTGAGCTCGGGCTCCTCCGATATGGACGCGTCGATGAAGGAGCGCACCTCGCTGGCCAGTATTGGCGGCAAGGACGTATTCGAAAAAGCCTTCAAGTTCATGGCCGCGGACAACGCGCGCAAGATGGGCATCTACCCATTCTTTCGCCCGCTCGATTTCAACGACGGGCCCGAAGCCGAGATCAACGGTAAGCGCGTGTTGATGTTCGGCTCGAACAACTACTTGGGCCTGACCACGCACCCCAAGGTGCGCGAGGCTGCCAAGGCCGCTATCGATCGCTTCGGCACCAGCATGACCGGCTCGCGCCTGGTCAACGGCTCAATGAAGCTGCACGAGGAGCTGGAGACTAAATTCGCCGCCTTCATGGGCAAGGAATCGGCATTGGTGTTCACCACCGGCTACCAGGTGAACCTGGCAACCTGCGCCGCCCTGCTCAGCAACAAGCAAAGCGTCGCTTTCATCGACCGCAACGTGCACGCCTCCTTGTACGACGGCGTGCGCCTGGGCCAAGCCGCGGGCGCCAAGCTCGTGCGTTACAAGCACAACGACGCTGAATCGCTGGACAGAGCCTTAGAAAAGCTGGACGCCGGCGACGGCGCGTTCGTGATCACCGACGGCGTGTTCAGCGCCGAGGGCGAAATCGCCAAGCTGGACGAGCTGGTGCCGGTCGTGAAGAAGCACGGCGCGCGCCTGCTGGTCGACGACGCCCACGCGGTAGGCGTCATCGGTCCCGGTGGCCGCGGCACCGCGCACAGCTTCGGCCTAGAAGACCAGGTCGACTTGATCGGCGGGACCTTCTCGAAATCGCTGGCCAGCATTGGCGGCTTCTTGGTGGGTGAGCGCAAGGTGCTCGACTACATTCGGCATTTCGCGCCCAGCTTCATGTTTGCCGCCAGCGCCGCGCCGCCTCAGGTCGCCGCTGCCATGGCCTCACTCGATGTCATGCAGGAGGAGACCTGGCGCATCGACAAGTTGCGCGAGAATTTCACCTACATGCGCGACGAGCTGAAGAAGCTCGGGTTCGAGCTCGGCCACACGCAAACCGCCGTCATTCCCATCTACATCCGCCAAGATCTACGCACGATCATGATGTGGCGCGACCTGTTGGAAGAGCACGGCGTGTACACCAACCCGTTCATTTCGCCCGGCGTGCCGCCGAAGAGCGCCATGCTGCGCACCAGCTACATGGCCACCCACGAACGCCACCACTTGGACAGGGCGCTCGAAGCCTTCGCCAAGGTCGGCAAAAAATACGGCGTCATCTAGTCGCCGTACGACGCCGTCAGTCTCCCAGCTTTCACAGGGAGATCGGGAGATCGGGAGTCGTGCGAGCGTGAATTTTGGGGGCGCGCTGCCGCCCGCGCGCTACACAGCTCGGTTTGCTCCTGCACCTCGGAGGAAATATTTTTTGATTCGGTCCTCCGAACCAAAAAATGCGTTCTCGCCCCTCGCACGACTCCCGATCTCCCGATCTCCCTGTGAAAAATCAGGGAGCCGCACAGAGCTGCACGGTTGCTGCTACCTCGGGTAGGCTCCGTTGGGAACGAGGAGGCACCGTATGGATTCGAAGCACGCGATCGATCTGGGCAAGAAGCACTCTGCCGTGATGGTCGATTTGAAGTTCATCGACTTGATTGGCAAGTGGCAGCACACGTCGGTGCCGTTTCATCGCCTGAACGCGGAGGCCTTCGAAGATGGCTTCGGCTTCGATGGCTCGTCTATCCGCGGCTTTCAGCCGATCAATCAGAGCGACATGCTGCTGATTCCGGATGCCACGACGGCCGTGATGGACCCGTTCACGAAGCACCCGACGTTGTCCTTGATTTGCACCATTCAGGACACCATCACGCGCCAAAACTACTCGCGTGACCCGCGCCAGATTGCGTTGAAGGCGGAGGCGTACCTAAAGAGCACCGGCTACGCCGACACAGCGTACTTCGGGCCAGAAGCCGAGTTCTTCATCTTTGACGACGTGCGCTTCGACGTGAAGGGGCACGAAGCGTTTTACGCCATTGATTCGGTCGAGGCGCATTGGAACAACGGCCGCGCCGAAGGGCCGAACCTGGCTCACAAAGTTCGTCCCAAGGAAGGCTACTTTCCGGTGCCGCCGCAGGACACGCAGATGGATCTGCGCACCGAGATTTGCCTCGAGATGGAAAAGGTCGGCATCGAGGTCGAGGTGTCGCACCACGAAGTCGCGACCGCCGGCCAAGGCGAAATCGACATGCGCTACGACAGCTTGCTCAAGTGCGCCGACAAGCTGATGTGGTTCAAATCGATCGTGAAGAACGTGTCGTTCCGCAACGGCAAGACGGCGACGTTCATGCCCAAGCCAATGTTTGGCGACAACGGCAACGGCATGCACTGCCATCAGTCGTTGTGGAAAGACGGCAAGCCGCTGTTCGCGGGCGACGGCTACGCCGGGCTGAGCGAGATGGCGCTCTATTACATCGGCGGCATTCTCAAGCACGCTCATGCGCTGGCGGCGCTCACCAACCCGACGACCAACAGCTACCGGCGCTTGGTGCCCGGCTACGAAGCCCCGGTAAATTTGGCCTATTCGAGCCGCAACCGTTCGGCTGCCATTCGCATTTCGACCTACTCGCCGTCGCCCAAGTCGCGTCGGCTCGAGCTGCGCTTTCCCGATCCTTCGACCAACCCGT
>JAYUYU010000099.1:0-17546 GCA_043752365.1 Myxococcales bacterium
GGGCGTCGCGGGGCCCGGCTTGGCCGGAGCGTCCTTGTCAAAGCTGCATTCGCGGCTGCAGTTCAGTTTCAGGCAATTCAAGCGGGCGAGGGCAGCGCCGCCCGGGAACTCGGGCTCGATGTAGCGAGTGAGAAGCTGGGTGGTGTTCGCGACGCCTCCGTAGGCCAGCTTGATGGGCTCGCGGCATGCGCCAGCGGGCGCGCCCGCACCCTCCAGCGGGGTTTCGAGGCACTTGGCGGTGCCGAGCTCGCCACAGTAGCAGCTGGTGAACGTGTTTTTGCCCTGGCCGCAGCCGGTGCGCTGCACGCATTCCTTGACCGCCTCGCAACGCTTGGCGTCTTCGCCAGCGAACTTTGCGCAGCCGGTCATCAGCTCCGAGCAGGCGCTGGCGCTTTCGCATTCGGCGCAGGTCTTCAGCGGGCCGTTTGCGCCTGCCGAGGCGGAGCCCGCGGGCGCGCTGGCAACGGGTGTGGACGTGGGGTTAGGTGGCGAGGTGGTGTTGGGCTTGGCCTTACAGGCCAGTGCCGCAAGTGCCGCCAGTAGCAGCAGCCCGCGCTGGCTTCGAGAGCTCGAATGACGAGTCATGCGCGCATCGCTCTAACACCTGCAACGCGAAGCTCACTTGTCATTTGTGTGTCTTTTTGCCGTCGAAATCGCGGCCGGTCTCGCGTCGCTGGGCGGCCTGCGGCTTTTCGGAATCCGTAGGGTGACTCTGATTATCGAAGGGTCGCGGCGCGGCACGGCCGAGCCCCGTCGCCTGACGCGCAAGCCCGTACCTGGTGTTTCTGCCGCGAATTCACAGCTTAGACCCGGATTCCCAACCCGAGACGCTCTGGCGCCAAGCGTTGGCCCAATCCTTGGAAGGTGGGGTCGTGTGCACCTGCCAACGCCGGTGTGTCTGTGTCGGTTTTGTTAACTGAGAGGACTACGAAGATGAGAAAGACTATCGCGCTTGCGAGCTTTGCGGCGCTAACGGCTGGCGCTGTCGGCGTCGGTGCAGTGGACAACGTTCCGGCTATGATCGGCTCGGACACCCTAAAGCAGATTACCATTGACGTCATTGGTACCTGTAACTCGACCGTTCAGGCGCAGATCGTCTATGCCGGTACCGGCTCCGGCGCTGGCCAGAACGCGTTGCTCGGCGGCACGCAGGGCATTTCGCCCATGTCGCGCGCCCTGAACAGCGGCATTTGCGCCAACCCCAACCGCACGGCCTCCGAGGGCCTTGTGATTGCGCTCGACGGCCTGAACGTCGTCGCCGACCCGGGCAAGGCCTGCACCGGCATCACCCACACGGGTGCCCCCGGCGTTGCCACGAATGACTGGCGCGCGACCCTGCGCATGATCTACGCCGGCATGGGCCCCAGCGGCAGCGACATCCTGGCCCGCGACTGCAATCAGCAGGCGCGCAAAGACCTGGTCAGCAACTGGGATGCCATCTTCCAGCAAGACTGCTCAGGTGCCAGCTGCCAAGCCGACTCGCACCCGAACTTTCCGGGCACGACCCCGAACGTTTACGACGCCAACGACGGCGTCAAAGAGGCCGGTCTCCGTCACGCCTTCCGCCGTGACGAAGAGTCGGGCACGACCGACGTGTTCCTTGGCCTGTTGAACTTGCCGACCATCAACTTCGGCCAAGCGCGCCCCTCTGGCTTGGCGGTGTCGGCCACCTGCGGGACGACCACTGCCACGCTTGACACGGTGCACCGCGTGCTGTCGAACAGCATTTTCTGCAACGTTCATCGCCCCACTGACACGTACCCGCCCACATTCGTGCCCGCCAGCGCTGGCCTGGGCGAAGTAGCGTCGTTCGTGCCGGAAATTCAAGACCTTGGCTTCAGCCCCTGCACGGGTGGCGACGGCAAGTGTCCGGAAGACGGCGGCACCGGCGTCCACTTGCCAGGTTGGGACAACGACGCCAACCCGGCCACGCCCCCCCGCTGGGTGGTGCCGAACACGGCTCGCCTCTTCCCCGAGATGCAGGATCAAGATCCGGTGCGTCGCAAGTGCGTCGGCACCAACGTGCAGACGCAGCTGGTTGCCGGCGTCCCCACCGCGGTCGTATTGCCCACCGAGCAGGTGTGCAGCGCGGACGGTCAGCTCGGTGTCGTGCTCGCCATCAATCCCCCGCCGCTGCCCACGGCCGTGGCGTACCCCACCGCACCTTGTCAAGCGGGTAAGAGCGATTTCGGTCCCGCGGTTTCTACCGCGACCGGCGCCGGTCTGCGCTGCTCGAACGGCGACAAAGCGGTTGGTGCTCCGGCTCAGTGCCGCTTGCCCCAGGCCTCCGACAACTCGTTCAACTGCTTGGCTCGCGGTGGCTTGTGGAGCGCTACGGCCTTCACGGGTCTCGGCGGTCCCGGTACGCTGGACGACGCGTCGCTGACCATTCCGGCCAAGCCGGCTAGCTGCGCCAACGACATCAGTGTCGGTGCTCCTGCTGGCGTCCCCACGGGCACCCGCCCGCGTTCCAACGTGGACGGTCGCGTGTACAACCAGGTCCTACGCGCCGGTGGCGCGAACGGCACGGCTGGCGCTGGCCTACCGCTCGTCATTCGTCGCCCGACGAACCTGACGACGTCGGCGGACGTGCCGCTGATCGGCAGCTTCTACCGCATTCACTCCAACCGTTCGCTGCTGAACACCAGCACGGCCGGCAACACGCCTGGTGACAAGACCTGTCAAAAGGTCGACGCAACTCGCCAAATTGGCTGCCTGGCGCAAGCCAGCCCGTGCAGCATCGGCTTTGCCGGTGGTGAAGCTGTCGACGAGAACCCGGGCACCGTTGCCCTCCAGGTCAACGGCGTCACCCCGACGCTCACGACGGTTCAGAACCTAGTCACGGGTGGTTTCCCGGTGTACCCGATCTCTCGCAAGCTGTACGTCAACAGCCTGCGTGGGTTCGAGAACCCGCTGCTTTCGCCGCTCACGGTCGCCACCCCGGTGGCGCCCAACGACCAAAGCTGCGTGGTCTCCGGTGGCGGCGCTTGCACGGTCGCGGTGCCGTCGGTCAACCCGACCAACTGCGACTTCCAGAGCGGCACGGCGCTCCCGCAGTGCTGCTGCGACGATTCGCAAGCTCCGGGCACGGGTCCGGATGTCGAGTCCGATCTCGTCGGCTGCTTCCAGGCTGCCTTGCCGGGTACCATCCTGGCGAACCGCGGCTTCTTCCCGCTGCCGGGCAACGTTGAACTCTGCGAAGACTTCAACGAGACCGCGGTTTGCGGCGGCACGGCGCTGAACACCGACGCTTGCGCCGGCAACGTGCTGATTCCGGCCGGTGGCTGCAGCAACACCCTCAAGGATGGCGCCGAAACGGACGTCAACTGCGGCGGTGTGACCTGCGGCAAGTGCGCCGCGGGCCTGGCCTGCGTGCTCGGTTCGGATTGCGTCAGCGGCACCTGCACCGCGAAGGTTTGCCAGCCCTGAGCTAGCAAGCCGGTTGTGGTCTCGCACCGCAGCTTGAACTGAACGACGGCGCGCTCTACGGAGCGCGCCGTTTTTCGTTGGCTGTGGAAAGCTTTTTTGACTGATCAAGACGAGCTTGCGACACGGCGGTCACGCAATCGCCTCACTGGCTCGCTACCACCCTGCGACTGGAAACCTGCATGAGTCGCCCTTGCTGGAGAGCTGCTAGCTGCTTGGCGTTGGCCGTCGCCGTGCTGGCGTTGGACGTCGAGGCTCAGCCTTTGGTGCACCACAACCGTGATGATGCCGAGCTCGCCGAGCTGCGCTTGGCCCAGCCTGCGAGCGCGGAGCTGCTGCAGCAGGCAGGCGCGCTGATTCACGACGCCAAGTTCGCCGAGGCCGAGCCGCTACTGGCTCGAGCGGCCGCGGGCGCACCCACCAACTTCATCGTCGCTCGGCGACATTGTCAGGTCTTGACCGAGCTGGGTCGGCGCACCGCGGCCGTCGACGCTTGCAACGTGGCGCTGAAGGGCGGGCACATGGCGATGGATCGATTGGCAATGGTCGCGGCGCTGATGGTCGGTCCAGGCGCGCCGACGAGTCGGGACGTGGCTCAAGCCGTCAGCCTGGCCGTGACCGCCAAAAACCTTGAAGGGCAGCCCTTTGGGGACGCTGCGTTGTGTGAGATTGGTTACCGTGCAGGAGACGCTCAGATGCTGAATGACTGTGTTGCAGAGCTCAACCGTATCGCACCGAGCCACTACCTGACGAAGCGTTGGAACGCAGTCGTCAACGAACGCAGCTTTGGCAGCGCGTGGCTGGTCTGGCTCGGTTTCGCGGGCGCCGCACTGGCTACGCTGGCGCACAAGCTGCGCACGCGTCAACGGGGCGGGGCCGGCAACCGCGGGCCGGTCGCGGCTGCGTTGCTCGGGGCATGTCTCGTGTTTACGCCAAACCTCGCGTTGGCTCAGGCGGCGCCGGCGCCGGCTGCAGCTGGAGACGCTCCGCCAGCGGTAGCGCCAGCGCCAGCGGCAGATCAAGCGCCGCGCCACGTCAAAAAGGACGGACAGTGGCAGCTCAGCGGTTTTCCGATCAACTACGACAACCCTGAAGGCGCGCTGCCCACCGAGGCCGAGCGCAACAAAGAGCCGCTTGATTTTGGCTACTTTCTGCAGGACTTGGCGTCCGAAGGCGCCTACGCCGAAAAGCGCGGCGACTACGCGGGCGCCGTAAAGTTTTGGCGCGCGCTGGCCAAGGCCGTTCCGGACGTGGCCATGGGCTTCCGGCGCACCTGCCAGGCCTACGAGGTCTTAAAAGATCGCGTCAACGGGCTGGACTATTGCGGCAGCACCCTGAACCTGCAAGGCGCGGTGCTGGACGACTACGTGCACTACGCCAACCTGATGTTGATGAAGGCGACGCCACTTGACGCGGCAGAGCGCTCCGACCTGCAGAACACCATCAAGCATTTGCGCGACCAGGGCGGTGAAGGGCCTCAGCTGATTGCCGAGACCGTGACCTGCGAGCTTGGTGTACACGACCAGGACGTCAAGCTGCTGGACCAGTGCACCCAGGCGCTCGTCAAACTCAAGCCGAACGAGCCGCAGACGCTGTCGTTCCAATGGTCGCTGGCCATGTTCCGCCACGACTACGTAGCGGCTGATGAGCTGGTCAGGCGCCTGCAGGCGACCAGCTATAAGCCCGAGCTCATCGCCCGCATGGCCGCCGTGACCAAGTCCGAAAATCGCTGGTGGAAGCCGTTTTTGACGGACTGGCGCTATCAGGTCAGCGTGGCCACGTTGCTGGTCGTCGCGGCTTTGGGTTGGCTGTCTTCACGCAAGAAGCCGACCCTAGCGCAACCGCCAACCAGCGCTGCGCCGGGCGTTCTCTAAGACTTTGCCTCAGAAGCCGCAAACGCTGATGCAGGCGGGGTCGACCTTGTCGCAGTTGTAGCGCGAGATAGCGGCGCCGCCCGGAAAGGCTTGGTCGATGTAGCGCACCAGCACGTCGTTGTTGGTGGCGGGCACGCCGCCCAAGGCCATGGCATCACGAATCTCTTGAGCGCAAGCGCCCGCCGGTGAACCGGCGCCGCTGCTCGGAGCGGCGATGCAGTTGGCGGTGGAAAGAGCGCCGCAAAAGCAGCTGGTCAGGGTCTTGGCGCCGTCGGCGCAGTTACTGTCGGTGATGCACTCTTGCACCGCAAAGCAGCGGGTGCGATCAGCGCCGGTGAAATTGATGCAGGCGTCGCTTTCCGCGACGCACGCACCGTTCTGCTCGCAATCCAAGCAGGCTTGCGTAGCGACGCGTTGGCAAGTGTCGGAACACTGTTGCGTGCTAGGCGGTTCGCACTCCTCGCCGTTGTCTTGCACGTCGTTGCCGCAAAGCAGGCTGCCGCCGCCCGCTACGCCCCCACTTCCACCACCCGCTACGCCCCCAGCTCCACCGCCGGATACACCTCCGTTGCCACCGCCTCCGTTGCCACCGCCGCCGCCCGTGCCACCGCTGCCGCCCGTGCTTGGTGGCTCCGGCCAACAAACGTCGTCACAACCATACCATCCTGCGGCAATGTCCTGGAGCACATCGGCCTCACGAAGTAAACCAACACCTCGACCCAGAGCTCTCTCTACGTCGATGATGGCGTGGGAGATACTGAGTAAGCTGTCGCTCTCCGACGCATTTCGAAACGCTGCCAGGCAGGGGCCGGGTGCCATTGCTGCTTCGTCGTAGCAAGGTGTGTCCAGGCCGCCCGTTGAGTTGGCGCACCAGCAGGCCGTGACATCGAGCGCCTTCGGTCCTGCGTCCCTTCGGGCACACTTCGTGCGCCGCACACACTCGACCAGGTCATCGCAGAGCGCGCTACGCAAAGCACCCTCTGCCGGGCCGCCAATGGCGTAGTCCTTGGCTTGGTAGCAGGCGTTATAGTACGAGGGCAGGCCGAATGGGTTTTCGGCGTCCCACTTAGCTTCACACGCCTCACACTTGCTTTGACACTGCGACGAGCAGCCGTCGCCGCTCTGGTTGTTGCCGTCGTCGCACTCTTCGCCGGTGTCGATGGCCTTGTTGCCGCAGGGGCCCAGAGGGCCGGTGCCGCCTTTGCCGGCGCTGCCCGCCAGGTTGCTTGCGCCCGCTTTGCCGCCTGCGCCGGACAGGGCGCTACTGCCGCCCGTCTGGACGGGTGTCTCGCCGCCCTCGCCGCCCGCGTCGGGGCTGGCGCCGTTGCCGGCGTCGTTCTGCATGCCGCTCGAGCCCGCCGAGCCGCCAGCGGGTTGGTTTTTCATTTTGCGGGCGTCGTCGACGCCGCACGCTCCAGCGCTGGCCAGCGCTAGCGCGAGCACGAACGCCGCGCTCCGACTCGAGCTGCGACGGCGAGACCAAGTGGGGAGCATGTCGTTCATGTTGGAGTTTTCCTCGGCTTAGTTGCCGTAGCCGCAGGTGTCGATGCAGTTAGGGTCGACCTTGTCGCAGTTGACGCGCGCGAGCGCGGCGCCACCCGGAAAGCTTTGGTCGATCAAGCGGGTCAGTACTTCGGAATTGGTCGCGACGTCGACGCCCTCACTCATGGCTTCGCGAATGACCGCGGCGCAGGCTCCGGCAGGCGCGCCGGCTCCGCTGTTCGGCGCTGCCGAGCACGCCTGCGTGGTGAGCGAGCCACAAAAGCAGGACGCAAGCGGGGCTACGCCATCGGCGCAGTTGCTATCCCGGACACATTGGAGAACGGAGTAGCAAATCGAGGTTTCGTCTTGGTTGGCGAAGGCGTCGACACAGATATTCGACAGGTCGACGCAAGCGCCAGCTTGCTCGCAGGCCGCGCACGCGGGCGTGGAGACAAGCGCACACTGCTCCGAGCAGGTGGAGGTGGCCTTCGGCTCGCACTCTTCGCCTGGTTCTTTCACTCCGTTGCCGCACTCGACTTGCGTAGCGCTGCCGCCTTGGCCCGCTTGTCCTTCGCCAGCGGCACCGCCTTCGCCGATGCCGCCCATGCCGGCGCCGCCCGTGTCAGCGCCGCCCATGCCGGCGCCGCTTGATGCAAAGCCGCCTTCACCAGCTGCGCCGGGATTGCCGGCCTTGCCGCCAGCCGCCGCCCCGCCACCGCCCGTTTGCACGCCGCCCTTGCCAGCGCTTGTGCCGCCCGTTTGCCCATCGTCGCTGCCGCCGCTCACGGTGCCGCCGCTGCTGGTACCGGCGTTGCTCGCCCCGCCGTCGCCGCTTTTGCCCGCGCTGCCGCTGGCGTTTGGCTTGGTGCTGTCCGAACAAGCGGCGAGCGCCCCCACGCTAGCGAGCGAGAGCACGACGACCTTGAACGAAAGCTTAAGACTCAGCATAGCCTTGCCTCCTTACCCCGCGCTCCAGGGACAGCCAGTGCCGTTTGCGTGACGTTCCGGCTGTAGCCGGCGCCGTTTCGTAGCTGCTTCATTCGCTCTGTTCCTCCTCCGCTTGCTCCCACAAAAAAGCAAACGGGCGCCGAATCACTTCGACGCCCGTTTGCGTTGCTTACGCCGCTACGCGGCGACCGTTACGTTTGCGCTCAGAAGCCGCAGACGCTGAGGCAGGCCGGGTCGACCTTGTCGCAGTTGTAGCGAGCGATAGCGGCACCGCCAGCGATGGTCTCGTCGATGTAGCGAACGAGCACGTCGCTGTTGGAGGCGGTCACGCCACCAACGGCCATGGCGGCACGGATTTCCGCGGCGCAGAGACCGGCGGGGGAGCCGGCACCGCTGGACGGAGCCGCGATGCAGGCGGCCGTGGTGAGGGGACCGCAGAAGCAGCTGGTCAGCGTGCTAGTGCCGTCGCCGCAGTTTTTGTCCGTGATGCATTCCTGCACCGCGTAGCACAACGTGCGGTCCGCACCCGTGAAGTTGAGGCAAGCGTCGCTCAAGGCGGCGCAAGCGCCGTTTTGCTCGCAGGTCACGCAAGCATCGGTGGCCACGCGCTGGCAGGTGTCGGAGCAGGTCTGTGAGCTCTTGGGCTCGCATTCCTCAGTGCCCGTGACGTTGCCGTCGCCGCAAACCGGCGTTACGACCCCTACGATCGTGCACGTAGCGCTGCAGGTCGAGCCCGCGGGCGTACCGGGCGGGAGCACCGTGCCGTCGCACTGCTCCGTGCCGGTGATGAAGCCGTCGCCGCACACGACGGCGGTGCGGTTGCGGCACTGCGCGGTGCAGGCAGCCGTCGGAACGCCGGCGGGCAGCTCGCACTGCTCGGCCGGAGACTCGACGACGCCGTCGCCGCAGGTGACGGTGCAGTCGGCGGGGCAGCCGAACAGACCGCCGCTCGGTGTGCCAGCGGCGGCCCCGGGATCGCAAGACTCGCCCGCGTCGAGCGCGCCGTTGCCGCAAAGGACGCTGGTGCAAGACAGCGTGGTGAGGAACGGCTTGGTGCACTCGCCGTTGCTCAGCGTGACCGTCACGGGCACGTTCGCGCCGGCGGTGGCGCACGCGAAGGACGTCGACTGGGCGTTGGCAGCCGTGAAGCTACCGACGGCAGCGTTGGCAGCCGGAATCGACCACTTGTACGTGACCGGCTTGCCGTCGAGGTCGTGGCCCAGGGCGTTGACCGCGACGGTCGAGCCGATGGCGGCCGACGCCGGGATGGCGACGACGTAGTCCGGCAGCAGGCGCGGACAGGCGTCCGTCTTCACGTCGACGCCCGCGATGACCTGGCCGTTGCTGTTGTCGCGGCAGGTCAGCGTGATCGAGACGTTGGTGGCGTTGTTGGCCGTCACGTTGAACGGACCGAACGCGCCGGTGCAGGTGATGTCGTCACCCGTCTCGGCCGAAGCGCCCGTCAGGCTCAGCGTGTAGCCGGTGCCGACCGGGATCGGGAAACCGACGTTGAAGGTCGAAGCCGTCCCGGGGGTGGGCAGGACGCCCGAGGGGAGGGCGCTGCCCGGGATGGTGGGCGTGCCGGTTACAACGTAGTTGACCGAGTTAAGCGTGACGCCGGAGACCGGGACGAGCTTCAGATCGAGGCCCCCGACCTTGCCGTCGTTCGACGCCGAGCCTTCGCCCGGAGCCCTGCTGACATCACTCGAGCACGCAACTACCGACGACCCAGCGACGGCGGCGAAAAGCGCGAGCGTTCCAAATTTCCCAACAAGTGCCTTGATCACAGTGACCTCCTAAAAAATTCTCAGACCGTGTGCCGCTCGCACTCGAGCGTCAGGTGGCCTCTCTTCAAGGTTCGAGCCAACCTGCAGCGGGTCCGTTGCTGGTATCGCAAGCCTTGGTATCACTTGATGTTTTTGATGCCTGTGGGGCCTTCGTGGCAACCGTGTGGCGCACCCGCGGCTCCGGAAATCGAAGGCTCTCATTCGATTCCTGGATCGCGCGCTAGCGAGGTGGTGCCTCAACGCGCCAGGCGAGGGCTGGTCACTGGTCCAGACACGCCACGTCGATGTCCAGCGCAACGTGACAATCACGTGCGTCTTTGGTCACGACCGTGAGGACCTGCGCGCCGGTATCGGTGCACGAGTACTTGGTGGCGGAGCGTACGGTCTCGCTGAGCGTGCCCGCGCTTGCCTTCCAATCGAACGTCAGCGCGGCGTCGTCGCCGTCTGGGTCAACGGCGCGCGCGACGATGACCGCCGTCTGGCCCGCAGAGATGCTTTGGGGGAGGACCAGAGAACCCAGGAAGTGCGGACAGATGTTGACATTGCCCGCGACGTTCAACCGCGAATCGTCGATAGGTTCCTCCCGTGCGGTTCGGGTTTCGTCGGCCGCGCCGCAGCCGAGCGCGAGCGAAGCGACGACGACGACGACGAGCCCACCCTGGAGCGCCGCGCGCGTGGTCATAGCTTGACGACCAGTACGTCGTCGAAAAATGCCTGCAACGAAAGCTGCTCGAACGGCTTGGCAACCATCAAGCGCACTCGCGCAGAACGCGTGCCCGCTGGAATCGTGAGCTTGTTGCGGACTACCACCCAATGCTCGGTTTCTGAAGTCAGGGCGACGTCTTCACCGCCCAGCCACGTTCCGTCGCAGCCGTCGTTTGCGTAAAAACTCAGGTTTAAACCCGCGCTTCCGCCGCCGCCTTGCGAAGCGGAAATACGCACGCGCGCGCCGAGCTCGAACTGTTCGTTGCCCCAGGCAACGATACACTGATGCGCCGACAACGCGGTGTTCCCAGTAGCGCCGGCGACGACGTTGCTGTTGACCAAAGACAGCGAGCCGGAGGCGCTGCCGCCGCGCGCGTTGCTTGCGTTCCAGGTTTCCGCAAGCGCGCCTTCGGTCTGCCAGCCCGTGGCCGCGGCGTCGAAGCGCGAGTTCGTGACTAGCGTCTCGCTACAGTCGTCGACTGCGTTGCGGTTGAGGTTGCCGCACGGAAAATTGCCGGGTTCGACATCGCTGCCGCCGCTGCCGCCGCTGCCGCTAGTACCAGCGCTGCCGCTGCCGCTGGTGCCGCTGGTTGCGCTGCCGCCGCTGGTGACGCCGCCGCCGCCGCCCACGCCACCTTGATTGGTGCCGGCCATGCTTGGAGCCCCGCCGTCTACGGGCGAGTCACCGCCGCTGCTTGGCGTACTACTTCCGCCGGCGTTTTCGGAGTCGCCGCCAGAGCCGCCCGTCGCGCTCGTGGCGGGCGTGCCGCCTTCCGTGGTTCCGCTTGCACCGCTTTTTGCAGCAGAATCACCAGCCGTAGCTGCGCCCGCTTCGTTGGCGGCGCTGCCAAGGCTGAGCTGGTAGCTCAAGCTGCGATCGTCGACGCCGCAGCTGGCAGCAGCCAACAGCAAGCCGAGCGCAGACCAGGCGAATCGACCGATGCGGACAGGCATGCTCAGCGCTCCCTCACGAACACGTTGTCGAACGTGGCTTTGAACGTGTACTGGCGAATAGGCTTGAGCGTGTTGAGACGCACCGAGATGGCTTGCGCCAACTCCGGCGCAATGCCGGTCGCCGTGACGTGCGTCCACTCACCCACCTTGGTGACGGGCAGGGAGTTGATGAAGCCGACGCTCGTGCCATTGCACTCAGCGTCGTCGAAGAAGAAGGCCCCCAGCACTGCCGAGCCCTCGTACGGCGCGCCCGGCTTTGCGCCGTCGCCTTGACCTTCTTCTATGTAAATGTCGCCAGCTAGGTCGTACACCCTACTGGGTGTCGCCGGCAGACACTGGCGTGCCGAGCCTGGCGCCAGGCCAACGTCGGTGCCCGCAAGGGTGTTCAACACGTCGATTGAGCCGGACGCGCCCGCGCCCGCGTCCGCGGAGCCTGAGCCCGAGGCGTCGAGATCGCGCCACAGGCCGAAGACACCGCCCTCCGGATCCCAATTCTTTACGTCGCTGTCGAAGCCTGGATTTTGGGCCAGTGTCGCGCAGTCTGGCGTGCTGCCTTGGGTGTAGTCGCAGAGCGGTATCGAGACGTCTTCGCCAGCACCGCCCTCGCCGCCGCCGGTCATTGGTGGCCTTTGACCGGAGCCGCCCGGGGCTGCGGGCCTCCCGCCAGCGCCGGCAACGGTAATCCCCGCCACCAGCGTGCGGTCGTCGACGCCACACGCCACGAGGCCGAGCGCGGCCACGTAGCACCACCGCGACGCCACGACCGCGCGTGCAGGCGTCGAAGAGCCCACGTTGCGGGCGCTGCTGGGTCCCCGGCGAAGTGGCATCAAGACAAGGCCCTATACCCCGAAGGGCAACTCGGCTCCAGTTCACGACACAAAACTTTGCGTGACGAAGTCGTGACGTCGCAGTTCGTTTTGCGTCGATGTTCCACAGGCTTACGACGTCGCCGAGGCGAAGCCCAAATGTAACGCGAGCGGCGCGCGGGAGTGTTACACCCGCTCACCGCTTCGGGAGATTGCAGCAACCATGCCGGAATTGAGATGCCCGCGGAGCGAGTGAGCGCTGTCGACACAGCCTTTCGATTTGGTCGCGCACTCTCGAGGTCGCCTGCCATGCAAAAGGTGTTGGGCGTGCTCAGTCGGCTCGCACCGACCGAGCTCACGGTCACACTGATTGGTGAAACCGGCACGGGCAAGGACGTGTTGGCGCACGCCATTCACGAGCACAGTCAGCGCGCCACAGGTCCGTTCGTGGTCTTTGACTGCGGAGCCGTGGCGGCCAACCTGGCGGAAAGCGAGCTGTTCGGGCACGAGCGGGGCTCCTTTACCGGAGCCAACGCGGTGCATGCCGGAGCCTTCGAACGCGCCAACGGCGGCACGCTTTTTCTCGACGAAGTCGGCGAGCTGCCCATCGACTTGCAGCCGCGGCTGCTGCGGGCCCTGGAGAACCGCGGGGTGCGTCGGGTGGGAGGCACCCAGTACCGTCCGGTGGACTTGCGCGTCATTGCGGCGACGAATCGCGACTTGGCGGCGCACGTCACGGCGCGATCCTTCCGTGAAGACTTGTTTTTCCGCTTGGCCGCCGCCGTCGTGCCCATTCCAGCGCTGCGCGAGCGGCTGGAAGACTTGCCAATGTTGGTCGAGACGCTGCTAGCGGACCTCGGTCACCCCGAACTGCGCGTAGCGGACGAAGCGCAGCTGATTTTACGTGGCCACAAGTGGCCCGGCAACGTTCGTGAGCTAAAGAACACGCTGGCTAGCGCGCTCGCCTTTCTCGACGGGCCCACGCTAGAGGCGCGTCACCTGCAGCTGATCGCTCGACCCGCGGAGGCTTCGCGGCTAGAACATTTGCTGCTCGGTGGCCAGACGCTCGAGAGCTTGGAGCGCGCGGCCATCAAGCAAACACTGGAAAAATGCGGCGGAAACAAGGCGCAAACCGCGCAAGCCCTCGGTATCAGCGTGTCCACGCTGTACGAGAAGCTGAAGAAGATTGATGTCTAAAGTCATGGCTCGTACCTCGCGTGCTCGCTGGTTTTGGGCGATGGGGCTTGGCCTCGTCGGTTGCACTTCGCTCACCGCCGTCGATTGGACCTTGATTCCTCCCCCCGAAGCCGCGCCAGGTGGCAGCGCAAGCGGTGGCAGCGCGAGCGGTGGCAGTGACGCGGCCGCGGGCAACAACGACGCAGGTGGGCAGCCTGCCGGTGGCCAAGGCGGCGTAGCCTCGGGCGCCGGCGGCGAAGGGGAGGGCGGCTACGCGGGTGAAGTCGGCGGCGCGCCGCCCGACACGGCTGGTAGCGGGGGCGGCGGCATGGGCGGGGTCGCTGATGTTGGCGGCGGAGGGGCCGCTAGTCTCGGCGGTATGTCGGGTGGCGGTGCGGCAGGGACCGGGGGCGGCGGCATGGCCGGCACCGGTGGCGGCGGCATGGCCGGCACCGGTGGCGGCGCAACGACGCTGTGCAGCGATTACCCCACCGGGCCGCTTGCTACGGATTTTGCCGGGCAAATAGTGTTGTTCGATGGCGGCACCAAGCCTGCCGGCGCTTGGGGTGGCCGTGTCGGCATCGACAACGCTTGCAAGCAGGCCGCTCTTGCGCTCGGCCTGACGAAAAAAACCGTGCACGCGCTTGCCGCAGCCGCCAACCAATCGACTCAAGCCATCAACAGCAACATCACGGCTAACTACGCGGGGGTGTTCGAGGTGCCGATTAGCGCCATGATTGTGAGCAAGTTCGGTATTCCAATGGGGACGTGGTCGGACTTTGCTCTAGCCCCCAAAAAATCGCTGATTTGCGCCGGTGTTTTTCCGGCAGACGTGACGGAGTGGTTCAGCGGCGTCAACTCCGCCGGCGATGGCGACGAGTTCAACAATTGCACCAATTGGACCTTCGGTGAACCGTCGGTTGAAATCCGCGCTTTCGCGGGCAGGACCGACACCATCGCGCGGGCGTTCCACGAGCACTGGCTCAGCGACCATTGGGTGACGTGCGACAGCCCGACCACGCACTTGCTGTGCCTGGCTTGGGGCGATTGATTGAGCCGGAGCTAGGCTAGGCGCGCCCGGCGTCGTAGTACGACGCCCAGCCCGAGCGTGAGCCCCAGCAACCAATTGCCCCACGGCGGCAGGGGCACCGCGTGCGTCGGCGTCAGCAGGTACGCCTGGCGGGCGTACTCGCCGAAGCAGGTTTCGCCACCTTGCGCGTCCAGCGCGCAGGTCGAATAGGGGCCGGCAGAAATATCGATGTACGTGCCGCTCGGCGGCGTCGCCTGCCCAAAGACGTTATAGCCCCAGCAGGCTAGGGTCCCGTCGGTGCGTAATCCGCAGGCGTGATACAGGCCCGACGCCAGGGCCATGAACGTGCCGGTCGGCGCGAGCGCCACGCCGTAGCCATCGAAACCCCAGCAAGTGACACTGCCGTTGCTGCGAATGCCGCAGTTGTGGAAGCCGCCGCTCGCAACGCTACGGAATCCGCCGGTGGGCGGCTGCGTTTGCTGAAAAACGTCGTTGCCAAAGCAGCGCAGCTCGCCATCGGTTCGCACGCCGCAGGTGTGGAGGTGGCCGGCCGAGACGCTCTTGAAGGTGCCAGCGGTCGGCGACGCTTGACCGTCGGTGTTGAGCCCCCAGCAAGTGAGCTGCCCGTCGCTGCGCACCGCGCAGGCATGCCCTTGGCCGGCGCTGACGGCTTGAAAGTTGCCGCTGGGCGCGCTGGTGCGAGCGTCGCTTGGTTTACCCCAACAGGCGAGGGCGCCGCTGGTGCGCAGGCCGCAACTGAAGTTTTCGCCGGAGCTGACCGCGCTAAAGCTGCCGCTGGGCGGCGTGCTTTCGCCGAAGCCGTTGCTGCCCCAGCACGCGATACTTTCGTCTTGCTGCACCTGGCAGTGGTGGGTAAAGCCGGGGCTAACGCCGCTGTAGCGCTCGAGCGGAGGCGTGGCCTGGCCGACGCTGTTGTCGCCCCAACAGCTGATGCCGCCGTCGAGCTTGACCGCGCAGCTGTGGCTTTGTCCGGCGCTCACCTGCGAGAAAGAGCCCGACTGTAGCGCTACCTGCCCCGCGCTGTTCGAGCCCCAGCACGCAAGCGACCCGTCGCTGCGGATAGCGCAGCTGTGGTTCTCGCCGGCGCTGAGCTCGAGGTAGCTGCCAGCAGGCGCGGCCGTTTGCCCGAGTTGGTTTCTGCCCCAACACGCCAGGCTGGAGTCGGCACGAATGGCGCAGCTGTGGGAAAAGCCGACGCTCACACGACGGAACGTGCCGGTGGGCGCACTGGCTTGATTGTGCCCGTTGTCTCCCCAGCATGCCAAAGTACCGTCGGTACGGATGCCGCACGCATGGGCGCCGCCCGCGCTCACCTGGAAAAATGGGCCGCTGGGCGGCACGGTTTGGCCTGCGCTATTCCAGCCCCAGCAACTCGCGTTCGCGTTCGACATTACCCCACAGTTGAACGAGTAGCCGGCGCTGACCTGCGTAAACGCTCCGGGCGGCGTGAGGCTTTCACCTTGGGCGTTGCTGCCCCAGCACGCCACCGTGCCGCCTTGCACGACGCCGCAGGTGTGGCCGAGCCGCGAACTCAATTGCGTGATCGAAAGGTTTGGCGGTCGCGCTTGGCCGACGGTGTTGTAGCCCCAACACACAGCGCTTTGGTTACTCCGCAGCCAGCAGCTTTGGGTACCGCCGGCGCTCAGCGTGCCGCTCGTGGCCGCGCTGGCCAACGCCGGCATGGCACACAACGCGAGTCCCAGGCCCAGGCTTGCAAGGTGCCTCATGACTGCCTCGCGCTGCGTCGGGGCGCGCCGTGCCGGCGGCGTTTGCCGCGCCACAGCAGCCCAAGGCCGAAGAGTGCGCTCGTTGCTAGCTGCGCCCAGCCGTCGAGCTGCGCGCTCGCGCCGACGCTGGAGCTGCAGCTGCTCGAGGAGCCGTCGGGTTCGGGCTCCGCTGGTACTGGGGCGGGCTCAGCCGGTTGTTCGGCGCCGCACAGCTTGGAGAAGCCGTGGCGGGGCTCGCAGCTGTCGGTACCGGTTTTGCGGCCCGGCGGGTAGATGCTGCAGACGCCCGCGATGTCGTCGTCGCCCAACGAGCGCAGGCTAGTACTGCCCGTATCGTAACCGACAATCATGGTCGCTTCCTCGTCGAGGCTGTGCGCCAAGCCGAGCGCGTGCCCCAGCTCGTGAGTGAGCAGCGAAACGAGGTCGACCTCGTTGGCTTTGGGATCGTTCACGCTCAGCGGTTCGGTCACGGCGTTGACCTCGATGTCGGCGTCCCACAACTCGCCGACGTTGCCGTCGGGATCGAAGCGTAGCCGGGTGAGCCCGAGCGCGTCTTCGCCGCCCTCGTAAGGCCACTCGTCATCGCGGAAGACCAAGATGTTCGCGTTGCGGCGAGACGTGTTGTACTCCGAAGCGTCGCAGCTGACGGGCTGCGAGAGCGCGAAGCGCAGCGATGGAGCTTGGCCGTTGCAGTCCGCGTTGGCCCAGGTGTCGAAAGCGCGCTCCAAGCTGGCTTTGGCGCCGTCGTAGTCGATGCCAGCTTTGGGTGCGGCAGAGCTCTGAATGCTGAAAGTGACGCAGCTGCTTGGCCAGAACAAGGGCAGGCCGCTGAGCACGCAACGGGTTTTTGCGTCACTTTTGCAGCGTTGGGCAGGGTCGCCAGGGTTGCACGAGGTGGCGCTGCAAAAGGCCCAGGCGCTCGGCGCCGCGCCCAGCACGAGCAGCCCGAAGGCGGCCCCCAGCACGATCCCCCTCATTGCGGCCTCGCTGCGCGCACCAGCTCGCGGGCTTCGCGCAGCTGGCGTCCGACCAGGCGTCGAACCGCGGATGCCTCGAGGTTGAGCAGCGTTGGCAAGTGCTTGTTCGCCAGTAGGCGCGCGGCGTCGCTGCTACCTTCGAGCGGGAAGTGGCCTTGCGCCATGCCGACTGCCCACCACACGCCTGCCTGGCGACCGCGCTGCAAAAAGCCCAGGCCGCGGACGCCGAGCTCCAACTCTGGCTGGCCGTGGACCAGCTCGCCGACGCCGTCCAACTGACCACCCAGCGTGCGCACGACAAACTCGGTCGCGTTGTCGCCGGTGTCGACCCACGCCTCGTGAACGCGCACGCGCGTGTCCGTGACGAGCGAGCGGCGACCGCCGATTTCCGCCCAGGCACAGCGCGCGGCGAGCGGCTCGAGCACCACGATGCGGTGACTGCGCTGCACCAGGGCCGGCAGCGGCAAGCCGCGCAGCAACGTGGCGCGGGCAGGCCGCGCGTACGACGCTAGCCCAAGCGTCGCCGAGCCCAGCAGCAAACCCCGCCGCGTGATTTCGCGCATGCCGTCTCATATCAAGCGCGCTTGCTAAAGCGGTTCCGAGCATGTGACGTTCGTGTGAGGACAAACTACA
>JAYUYU010000100.1:0-2920 GCA_043752365.1 Myxococcales bacterium
CTGGGCCTGCGCTACCGCTGGGCCTCCGAGTCGGAGTGAGTGCGCGGCCGTGAAAGCGAGTGGTCCCCGCGTCCCCACACGCCCACACGCCACACGCCACGCGCCACGCGCCACGCGCCACGCGCCACGCGCCACCCGCGACCCGCCCGCGCAAACGCTGAGCCCTGCACGCCCGCGCCTCCGGCCTTGCCGGATCTCAGCGGAGGGCGGGAAGGCGGGACGCTTTTTTTACGGGGGTAGCGTCGCCTCAAGGTTCAACCCGATCCGGAAAGCCCTTCTCAAATCGCAAAAGTCACTTCGACCTCGAAGTCACTTTCCGCGGCCTCCAAAAAGTCACTTCGACCTCGAAGTCACTTTCCGCGACTTCCAAAAAGTCACTTCGACCTCGAAGTCACTTTCCGCGACTTCCAAAAAGTCACTTCGACCTCGAAGTCACTTTTCGCGTTGGGAGGGCTCGTGCCGAATGATTGAGGCGAGAAAAACAGGGGAGACGGGGCGCGGGAAGATTTTGAAAAGAGGGACTTGGTGTGGGTTCACTAGCCGCCCCGACGCAACAGGCAGGTGGTGACGCCCGCGAGGCCGATTGGCGACGAACGTGGGCGGGCCGTGTCTCATTTCCGTACGGCCGGCCGCCAGCTGGCGGCCTAAACCTGGCCTACCCAAGAAAAACCAGCCGGAGACGTGCGCTCCCGCGTTGGTGCCGGCGCGTTGATGCTGACGCGCGCGCAATAGGCTAAGCCTGAGGGGTGACGGGCGGCGTCCGAGTGCGACAAGTTCTGTTTTGGCTACTGCTCACGTCGGCTTGTGGGGGCAATGCAGCGACGTTGAGAGACGACGCCGCGTCCACTAGACAGCGCGACGCTGCCGATGCGCGGGCCGCCCAGGTCGAAGGTTTGCTGCGCTCGGGACGCGCGCTCAGCCAGCAACACCGCGCGCAAGAGGCCGAGCCTGTGCTGCGCAAAGCCATCGCGCTTGGCTGGGGCTTTGGGCCGCCTTGGTCGCAGTACCGCGCACGCGGGCTGTCGGAGCTTGCGCGCGCCTTGTTGGCCGAAGGCCGAGCGGCGGAGGCGCGCGCAGCGGTCGAGCAAGCGCTCCAGCTGCTGGAGCCTGGCGTGCTAGCCGACGACCAGCGGCTTTCGGAATTGGAAACCACGCGCGCCGAAGCTTTCCGGCACGAGCGGCAGCTCACGGCGGCCATTGCCCCGTTCACGGCCGCTTTGCAAGCCACCGAGCGGCACCCGGCGCAGTTGGCGCCGGCGCTGGTTGCTATTTCGCTCCGCCTGGCCGAGACGCTTGACGCGCTCGGTCGGCGCCAAGACGCCAAGCAGACACTCGAGCGCGCGCTGTTCGTTGCCAAGCAGCCGTCGGTCGGCGCAGAGCTCGCAGGGCGCCTGAATGGTGCGCTGCTGGCGTTCAACGAAGCGCGTTCCGCGGAGCGCCCGCTGTTGGCTGCCGCGAGCGCGAACACGACCCGGCAAGTCGCGGCCATGCAGGCCGAATTTCGCGCCTGCTACAACGCGTCACTGGCCGAGCAGCGTGACGTGGCCGGCCGCGTGGCGCTCGTAATTAGCATTGCCGCCGACGGCCGCGTCAGCAGCGTCACGACCGACGGCTCGGGTTTGCCCCCCACGACCGTCGACTGCCTGGTGCGGCGCGCCTCAGTTGCGCGCTTCGAACCGCCCAAGGGCGGCGGCGCGGTCATCAGGGTGCCGGTCACCTTCGTGCAGCAGGAAAACAACTGACCGGGGCCGAATCGCGACGCGCGGCCCCGAACCGCGACGCGCGGCCCCGAACCGCTGGCCGCAGCCGGCCGGCGCTCGCGGCGCGACGGCAGCGTTCGGCGGCGCGCTCGCGGCTGGGCTTGACCTGCCGGCATCGCTAGCTATGTTGGGCGGACCCACACCCCTTCGGGGGCGATCGGTTTCGACGTGGGGACAGAAGGTCAGTTTGCGTGTGGAGGCACCCGACCCTCTCCAAAATCGGGCCGTACCAATTGCAAACGACAATGCAATCGCTCTCGCTGCTTAATAAACAGTAGAGCCGTTCAACCGAGAGATAGTTTTGGTATCGGAAGGGCGTCATCACTAAAGCTGGGTCCCGCCAATGCTCTGGGTGGCAGGGCCGAGAAAATCTGGAGATAGGGCGACCGCCGAATTGGTCGAACCCCGTCGGTTGGGTAATCCGACTACGCACGTGAACGAAAGCTGACTGGAAGCCTCGCGGACCCGGGTTCAATTCCCGGCGCCTCCACAGAAATCGCGGCTGTTTTCCCGAGCAGCCGCGATTTCCTTTTTCCATGTTGCGCTCATGTTGCGTTGCCCGGCCTTGGCCCGTCGGGCTCCAGGCAACCGGCTAGGTTGATCTCCGGGCCCCCCGCATGCCGCTTGCATCGCGGGATCGACGGGGCGTCCCGCCCGCAACCGGCCTGCCGGGGACCCGTGTTTGGGTGAGCGGGTGGGCCGGTGAGGCGTGACGATCGGTGAGCTCATTCCGCCGTGATTAGGTTGACAGCTGACGCTGGTCGAACGCGAGGGCGCTACGCAGCTCGTAGTTGCCGGCCAAGGGGAAACCGCAGGACCGTACCGCTGGCGGTCGTCCAGGCCATCGTGAGCGCTTCCTTCACGTCGAGCAGGCGGACCGCGTCGCGGCGCGCGTCGGGGGTCAGGTGTGAGTAACGCATGGTCATCTCGATCGTGCTGTGGCCGAGCAGCTCCTGAACGGCCTTGATGGGCGCGCCGCGCATGACCAAATGACTGGCAAAGGTATGGCGCAGCGCGTGCCAACCGATGTGGCGAAGACCGGCGCGCTTGAGCGCGTTCGAGAGCGGCGCCTTGGTCGCGCCCTTGGTCAGCATCTTCCCGTCGGGCGCGGAGAAGACGAGCAAGCTGCGGCGTGGCTGTGCCTCGAGGGAAGCCTTTGC
>JAYUYU010000101.1:0-7506 GCA_043752365.1 Myxococcales bacterium
CGACTGGGCGCAGGTCGGACTGCCGGTTTTACGTGAATTCTGAGCCATGGACCTACGTGGAAGTGTCTCGAAGGACTAGGTCAGCGGTCTTCGAGGACGAGCGTCTGGAGCTAGCACGCGAGGCAGGGCTGGCCGCGCTCCGGATTGTTCCGGGTAACAACCATGGGACAATCATTCTTCTGGATCCAAGCCGTCGCGGAGAGGCGCTGTCGTGGCTTCGCTCGCTCGGTGGCAGCATTGCGAGCGGAGGAGAAACGTTGCCCGACGTGGCGGAGCTTTTCGTCTCGCCGGGAGGTGGTGGGTACGATCCGGCACGCGCTCTCGCGCGGCTCGATTCCAAAACCGCACATGTACATGACGCAGTGGAGCTCGCCAGTCGCCCACGAGCCGTGGAGCTTTGGCGTCATGTTCGGTCATATGTCTGATTTTGTCGGTTGCGAGCAAAAAATCTTGGAGAAGTCAAAGCAGCTGTCGGGCAATCCCGGGGTCATCGTTGTGGACGTCACAGCCATCGCTGGCGGGGTGCCCGATTGGAGCACTCGAACGACCAAACTCATCGGCGGTGGCGCGCACACCCACGTGCGAGCGGTAGTCCTGACGAGCCGCCTGAATGACCGCGGCTTCCTTTGCCGTCATCGGGCCGTTGTCGTGCACAATCCGAGCGCGACCAACCTCCCACCAGGCGCTGCGACAATTGAACGCTTGTTCTCGACGATCGAATGAGGTCCTAGAACGATAGACGGTTCGAAAGCCGCAGCCATTCGGCTACCAGCGTTGTCGATCGCTGAGAGGTTTCGAGATTCTGGATGGCGCAGCAACGCCGCAAGTCGCAGAGGTTGATGCGCGCGCCGCAGTGGCGGGCGCGCCGGCCCTGCCGTTGTGACACGTGGGCGAGCCGGTGTTCGATGCCGAACAACCCCGGCGGCTCGCGTCGGCGCAGCTCCGCGCGCCTTCGCGCCGGCAACCCCACCATGCTCTCCAGCCTCAGCGCCCCGGCCCACAGATTGGCGAATCTCGGCCTCAAACTGGTGGTAGGCTGTGGCCGTGAACAGGACGGACTTCGAAGCCCTGCGGAACCTGCCTGGGAAGGTAATTCGCCGAGACATTCGCTTCGTCAAGAGTGTGGCCACCTCGCCGGCTTTGATTGCGGAAGGCATCGAAATCACCAACACCGGTGGCGTTGATGCTCGCCTGAACATCACGATAAACCCCGAAGTTGGGTCGAAGACGTTCAACGTGCACGTCGTCGGAGTGGGACCGATCTGTCGGCTGGATGTCGACGGACCAGCTCATAGGCCTGCCGGGCGCTCTCACAAGCACTCGCTACAGAACGAGCGGTGTCCCGACCGAAACTTGCCCGACGGCGTGCATGACCGCCAAGACCTTTCTGGGAAGTCCGTCGAGGAACTATTCGTAGAGTTCTGCACCATGGCCCACATCTCCCACGCAGGGAATTTCGAGGCTCCATAGCTGATGCCTGATATTGAAGAAATCCGTAAGCTGGCCGACGGGCACAGCCTAATCCACGGCATCGATCAGCTGCCGAAGGGCTATGTGCGTATGGAAACCGCTTTCATCTATCCGGACGGAAGCAGCGTTGACGTGTTTGTCGTCGATGATGCGCCGCTGCTTCGCACGCTGAAGCTCAGCGATCTGGGACAGACGACGTCGTGGTTGTTGGACGTGCAGGTCCGCCCCTGGCTCTCCAAGAAGCGGCAGGGGCTATTGGAAGACGCGCTACGCAGTTTGGACGTGCGCCAAGAGGGAGGCGCGCTCGAGCGCCCGCTCTCGTCAATCACACAACTGATCGACGGCGTCGTCAAACTTGGACAAGCCTGTGTGCGGGTTGCAGACCTCGTCTACACCAAGAGGAGCTCGCTCCAAACCGTGGTGACCGAGGACATCGAGGAACTGCTGGCGGATTTTGAGCTAGCGTTTGAGCCGAATGGTGAGCTGATCGGGCGCCAGGGTACCAAGGTGCGAGTAGATTTTCTGGTGCACGGCGCCCGATGTGATTCGGCCCTACTTGCACTTTCCTCAGGAAACTCGAACCAGGCTCATACCGTCGCGAATGAGATTTTTCGCAAATGGTATGACCTAGATGCGCCGACTCGTACGGAGCAACGTGTCACCGTGTTCGACGATCGCTACGATATTTATCGCGACGAGGACTTGTCTCGCCTGCGCGATCTGTCGGACGTTGTCGCGCTATCCGACAAGGTAGCCCTTAGGGACCTTCTAGCGGCGTAGTGAGCTGCGGTGGCTCAACCCGCGTCCGGAGGAGTGTCCAGGAGGGTGCCATACGACACCTCCCATCTTGGGTACAAGGGGTCGCACACCTCCAGGAGGTACTTTGCAAACTGTTGGATGCCTTCTGGCCGTCTACCGAGCTCTCGCGACGGTAAGATCTTGGAAAATGCAAGGGCAGCGCGTACCAGCTGCTTCGCGCTCGCAAAGCTGAACATGGCGAACCGCCGCTCGACACCGACTTCGAGCTGCGGATGAAGAACAGGGTCCGCGAACCTTGCGGAAGGGTGTACGGCCTCGTCCCGGAACCGGTAGGTCTCTTTCAAGACAGAGCGAAGATTGGCCGTGCCCTGCTTTCTTAGGCCGAACGAGCGCCGCAGTTGCTCCGTCACGAGTGCATACCGCGCGGTGCGGCGCGCCGTCGGTTTAGCTGGCGGAGCGCTTGGCGGTGGCGACCGTTCAAGGGTCGCCGCGTAGAGCGCTTCAAAGAACGTTGCCGCTGCGACCGCGGCTTGGACGCTTGCCTTGAACTCGCGGTTCAACGGGGCCAGAAGGTCAGCGGAGCCAGACGCCTTGGCCAGGAGCAGGTCGTCGTGTGCGGACCGCGCAGCGCCGAGATTGTCCAGGGCAATCTCGAGCCAATGAATGCAGGTGTCCAGCCGCAATTCCACCCGCACCGGATCGACGCTCGTGCCAACAGGCGTCTCCCGAATAACGAAGCCTCCTGGTGGGATTCGCACAGTCACGCCACGACCGACAAGGACCCCGGGGCCCGCTTGAGTAGGGCCGCCGACCCTGGCAGTGGACGGCGCAATGGTCATGGAGTCTCCGCTTGTGGCGGAGGGTGTCCGCCAAGTCGGCATGGAACGACCGACTCGAGTTCACCAGATCGTGGGTTGCGCTTCGAGCGGCGACACACGCAGTGCGGAACTACAAGGTGAAAGGAGCCGATCATTGATTCCCCCAAGTCACTTCAGGCGCACGCGGTGATTGGCGGTCAGCTCGGCGAGCACGCGTTCGCGCAACGTTTCGAGCAAGCGCTCGAATTCTGCCACCGAGCGGATTTCGCGGCCGCTTAGACCCAATGGGATTTCGACGGTGGCACCGGCGCCGACTTCTTCGAGCAGGCTATCGAGCTCGGCCAGAGCTTTCTGTTGGGCGGCTTGGCGGCGCTCGGCCAAGAAGACGTCGAGCGTTTCGAGCGCGGGGGCCACGTCGTCTTCGGCGCCGCCAGCGCCCAGCGCATCTTGCAGGTGACGGAGCACGCGGTGCCGTTGGTCGGGGTCGAGCTTTTCGATGCCGTCGCGGCGTTTGATCTGCTCGGTGACCTCGTCGAGGCGCGTGGCGTGCACGGCCAAGATAGCCTTGCGGCGCGCCCGAAAGCCGCTGCGTACGAGCGCGATCTTGGCGCTGAGGGGTGCGGTGTCTTCCCAGGGGCGATCGCTGCCCAGGTGCACCCACAAGCCCCGTAGGGCTTCCAGCTCCTCGTCGTTCGCTCCCAATACCTTAAGACTCGCTCCCCGAAATTCGATCACGGTTTGCGCTTCACCCAAGAGGTCGGTCGTGGCACGGGTCAAATCCGTTTCCATGCGCCGCATCAGCTGAATGCCATCGCGCAGGGCCGGCAGTTGACGCGTGACGGCGGCCACGACGGGCTTGGTGCTGCGCGAGCGCCGACAATCCTCCAGCGCTTTGGCCAGCTTCGTCAGAGCTTCGGGGTATTGCACGCTACGGGGCAGGTCGCGAAAGGCTTCATCGACCTTGGTCAAACGCTCGCGTACGCCCTTTAGCGACTCGAGTGCGGCGTCGGCCACGGCGTCTTCGCTGCGATTGACGTCGACGCCGAGCGTGTCTTTGAAGAACTGGCAGATCTTGACCAGCACGCGCGGGTCGAGCTGCTCGGTGTTGACGAACAGGCTGGCCTTGCGAAAGACCGAATCTTTGAGCAGCTCGCGCGCGCCCTCGTCGCGGACGCGCGTTAGCTCGCCGCCGCCCGAAAGGTCGATCCGCACTTTGCCGGCCCGCAGCAGGCCGACCACGCTGGCTCGCATGGCGTCGGGTGACACGCCGTGTGGCGGTGCACCAAAGTAAGCCAGCACCGTGGTTCCGGTCACCCCGGGGTTGTCCTTGACGTAGTCGAGCACCTGGCTCGGCACCCGGCCGCTGCACGTGGCCTCGTAGCGACCGGCGTCGAGCGAGAGAATGCCGAGGCGGTCGGGCCCAAAGACTGGAGGGGGCGCGGCCAGCTCGCCGTTTTCGATCAGGTACAGAATGTCCTTGTCCGACACCGCGTCGGTCGTCGGATGCGGGTACAGCTCGGCGGCCGTGCGATTGCCGAAGGCGGTGAGCGCCGTCTCGAAAGTGGCGCCGTAGTCCTTGGGCGTGAAGGGTCGCGCCCGAAAGTAGAACTGCCCGCCCAGGAAGCTGGCGCGGACGGCCTCAGCGAGGTCGCGCTTGGCGGCCTCGAGGCGGTTGCGCTCTTCCATGAGCAGCCGCTGGCGATCGTCGGTCATGGAGCCAGGGCTCCGGCCTCGGTCCTCGATGATCTTGGCGGAGCGCAGCACGCGCCGAGCGGCCTCACGCGGACCATCGAGATCGCCCACCACCCACAGGATGCGATCGCGGTGCGCGGCATCGTCGCTGAGCGCGACCCACGCTTCCTTGTCAGCCTTAGCGAGCTGAAAATCCACCGTCATGATGGTGTGCCTGCGCTCGTCGCGGACGCGTGCGTCGCGCGAGCCGTAGCTGTCCGAAAACAGGGCCAACCACGGCAGCTCGAGCTTGCCGAGCGAAGGGCTCTCCGCTTCGTCAATCAGCTCGCTCAGAGCGCCCTGAATAGCCTTGGACTGCTGCTCCGGCGCCGGTGCGTAGGCGTCGCGCTCCTTTTGCCATTCTTGGCCAGCGGAGCTCTCGATCTTGTAGCCGCTCTGTTCCGAGTACGCGACGAGGCTCTCGCCGGCGAGCGCGTCCAGGGCCTTCTGCACGTCCGGCAGCTGATTGCCTTGCCCCAGCACTTCGTACAGGCACCGGGCAACCAGGTCGGCCGTGACCTTCTTGAGCGTGTCCTGCGCCAGCTCGAGCATGGCGACGGCTTTGACCACGCGTGCCATGAGCGGACTTGCCTGCTTGCTCGCCAAATCGAGCGCACGGCCGATTGTCATCTGCACGTCTGCGTCGAGCGCGCTGTGCAGCACATCGAAGATTAGGTCGAGGGTAAGCAGACGCCCTACCTCGTAGGTAGCGAGCTGCTTTTCGCGGAACAGATCGCCGAGCAGTTGCAACAAGCCGCGAATGGCATGCGAATCACCCTGCGTACGACGCGAGCGCGAGCGCAGGCCGGTAGTGATGTCGAGCAGCAGCTGCACCTGGCCGGGCAGCATCGGGTACACCTCGATGAAGTCGCTGTCGCTGATTTCATCGCCCTTGAACGCGTGGAGCGCGAGATCCGGTCGGTGCCGGTCGAACAGCTCTTTGAGCTGGCTTTCGACGACTTTCTTTTTGCGGAGCAAACGCTTGTGCACGACATCGCGAATGTTGGTGACGCCCAAGTGCACGCGCAGCCCGGATGGAAAGCGGTCCTTCAGCTTGACGATGGCTGAGGCCTGGCCAGCGGCCTCTTCGAGCTTTTGCTGGCCAGTCGCGAGCAACCAGGCCTTGCCCTTGAGGGTGGAACCGAGCGCCGACACGAACGACTGCAATGCCAGCATGCGGTCGTCGTTGTCGTGAACGTATTGACTCACTTCGTCCACGACGAGGAACAGCGTGCAGCCGGGGCAGCGCTCGGCCAGCATGTCTTTGATGGCGGTCACGGCTTCGTGTGCGGAGCGCGTACCGTCGAAGCGTGATCCGCTTCGGCTTTCGACCCACGACAACGGCTCCGGGTAGAGGTCGGGCTGCATTTCGTGGAGCGCAGCCGAAAAGTAGTCTTCGGCCAGTTGATGGTGCAGCAGCTGGGTCCACGGTTTTCCATGTACCTGCTGCACCTTGGCCAAGAAGGGCGCGTACAGCTTTTCGAGCTCGAGCTTCAATTCGTACTCGGCAACCAGGTTGCTGACGGTGCAGTAGCCGAGGCGGCGTTGCACCTCGCGCACCACGACAGTGTGAATGTGCTCGTCGTCGCGGGCTTTGCTGCCGACGTCGAACACGACCGCCATTGGTCGAATGCCGTCGAGCAGGTTGACCCAGGCCGCCGCGAATTTATGCGCATCGGGCGAGTGATCCTGCTCGAGGAGCGCCAACGACAGGTCTTTGCCGGTCGGCAGCTTGCGGCCGTCGAGCGCGAGGCCCAGCAGCTTGGCGAAGCTCGATTTACCGGAGCCGTAGAAGCCAGAAATCCAGGAGCTGGGCAGCTCGGTGCTGCCGCTCGGCGAGAGCGCAAACTTGATGGCGGTGAGTAGGCGCACGAACTGCTCGTGAATGCCGTCTTCGGTGTGGCGCGGGTCGGTCTTCGGATAGCCCCCGGTGATGATGTACTCGCTCACCTCGCGTTCGAGCTCGGCCGGCGCTTGCTCGTGAAAGTAGACGACCGGCGGGATGGCCCGCGTGACGTCTTTTTCGAACAGATCCCCAATCAACATAGGCTTACGCTCATCGATAAATGCGAGGCCGGTAGTCGCGGTCGGCGGGCAAGACTCCCATGAATGAGAGCCCCGTCTCACCGACCAGCTTACCGGGATAAAGGAGGACGACCGGCACGTTGTGCGTGTGACCGGCCACGTGCTTGAGCAGCGCGGAAGTGCGGAAAAATGGGTAAAGGGCACCAGCGCGGGCGAGGAAAATCACCGTGCGGTTGTCGGTGGCGTCGCGCTTGGCGATCACTTGCTCGACCTCACGGATCACGTCGGCCGCGATGCCGTCGGGGCCTTCAATCAGGCTGACGACGCGCTCTTTCAGAGTGCGTAGCCCGCGGCTAGGGTCGGTTCCGGAGCTGAGCTTCTTCTCGCGCGCAATCATCGCGTCGATGAACTCGGGACCCTGGGCGCGTAGGCGCTCGAGCAGCAGGCTGTGCAGCGGAATGGTACCGGTGTTCCAGCCGGCGTCGCGCAGGCGCTCGCACAGTTCGTTGATGGCGCGGCGCAGCGCCAGCTCATCTTCGGGATCGTAGGGCAAGATCGCGAAGTTGTAGTTGCGGACGGTGCTGATCTGCGGTCCGTCGTCGCTCAGTAGGTCCTTCTGCAGCGCATCGACGGCGCGCGACAGCGCGGACGGGAGGGCGAACATCGTCATTGGCTCGCCCTCAAATGCTGCAAGCCCCAAGCG
>JAYUYU010000102.1:0-7505 GCA_043752365.1 Myxococcales bacterium
ACGCCGGCCGCGCGCAGCGCCGCCTCGATGACCGGGCGCACGTTGCGCAAGTGGTCTCGCGAAGCCAGCTCCGGCACGATGCCGCCGTAAGGCGCATGCGCCGCCACTTGGCTCTCGATCACGTCGCTGAGCACGTCACCGTTCGAGCGCACCACCGCCGCTGCGGTCTCATCACACGACGTCTCGATGCCGAGCACCGTAATGACGCCGCTAGAAGCCACAGCCCTTGTCGTCACGCTTGAGGTAGAAAAGGCCGTAGCCCGGCAGCTTTTCGGGTCCAGCGCCAGGCGGCGGCAAAGCCGCGGGCTTGAACAGCCGAAGCTCCACGTCACCCTTCCGCAACAGCGAAACCAGCGCCAACGTGGTGCCCTGGCAAGTGGAGTCGGCCCAGGCGAAGAAGTCTTCGTCGTGGCCTTCGCCGAAGCTCAAAGTCGACAAGGTGTCGTGATCGAGCTGCGGGATGCCCCGCACAGGCGCGCTTTCGAACAGCGCTTGGCCGTTGGCCGAGCACAAGCCAGTGTCGACGTCGTCGCTGGTCAAAGCGCCCACCTGGGTGGCTTTGTCGTTCGAAAGGCTACTCAGCTGGCTCGTGTCCAGGGTCAGCTTCATCGTGAGACTGAACTCCGGTCGTCCATTGGGCACGAAGCCATCGTGAAAGGCTGGCGCCCTTACCAGCTGACCACAGAACGCGGCTTGGCCCTTGGTGTCGAAGCGGTCGAGGTCGCGGCACGACAGCGTCAGTAGGCACACGCCCAGCGAGACGACCGAGGGGCGAGCTAGGGGCCCGCCGGCCCACCAAGGGATGGCGCGAAACGTCATTGCGAGCGAAAAGTCCGCCTACTCTAGCTCTTTCGTCAACCGTTCGGCGAGCCCACGCAGCCGCGGCTCGGGATCCCGCTCTTTCAGCTGGCGCAGCGTGGGCAACGCGGCGCTGCCGGCCACCGCCGAAAGTGCGCGCGCAGCTGCCTCCCGCACCAAAGCGTAAGGATCAGCAAGGGCCGCGCGCGTCAGCGGCTCGACCACGGCGGGGTCGGGCTGGCCCTTGACCATACGGCCCAAGGCCTCGGCCGCGCTAGCTCGGAGCGGCCACTCCGACTCTTGATTGAGTCGAGCGGCGACCGACTTGGCGAGCTCGCGCTGTTCGGGGCCGAGCGCCGAGAGCGCTGCACGTCGCACGGACGGCTCCGAATCGCGAGTCAGCGCTTCGAGCGCGCGCTTGGCCATGTCTTCGCGGCGACCGACCAAGAAGGGCAAAGGTACGAGCCGCAAATCGGGATCGGGATGCGCGGTGAGCCGCGCCAACGGCGCCACCACGCTCGTGCCCACGTCGGCGAGCAATCGCTGCGCCGCTTCCTGCTCCTCGGCCTTGGGCTTACGGCTCGCGGTCTCGAAGCTGCCGAGCATCAGGCCGCTGCCGCGAGACAGCGCTTCCGAGAGCGCCTTGGCTCGAGCCGGCGACGACTCGGCAGCGGCTGCCGCGGCGCGCGACAAGGCCGACGAGAGCTTGGCCAACGCCGCGACCTCCAGCGTGGGGTCGTGAGGTGCCGGATGAATGGCGTCGATGACCTGGCGCACGTCCAACGCAGCGTCCGGCACCGGAAAGACCTCGTCCGGCACCACCGAAGCGCCGGACACCAGCGCCACCGCAGCGCGCGCCGCAGCCCGACCGAGCTCCGGAGCCGGCTCCGTGAGCGTTTCGGCGATCGCTGACGCGGCGGGCTCCAGCTTGAGTCGCGCCAAAGACAAAATAGCTTGGGCGCGTACGCTGGGATCGGCATCACGCGAGAGCTCGGTCAGTGCGTCGGCTTCGCCGCGCAAACTCAGCGCGCCTGCCGCAAACGCGGCCGCTGCGCGCGGTAGGGCGCCCGCGTCGGGGTCCCTCAGCAGCTTCTGCACCAGCGGTACGGCTCGCGCATCCGCAAGCCGCCCTAGGCCCAAAACGGCGAGCGCCCGCAGATTACCACTGTCACCGGTCGCCAATTTTTCGAGCGCCGCGAACGAGCTCTTGGTGCCGAGGCGGGCCAGCGCCCAGGCGGCCGCGACGCTAACGGGGTCGCTGTCGCTCAAGCGTCGCTTGTCGTCCGCCAGCAGCAAGCCCGCCAGCTTTTGCTCCAAGCGCGCGTCGCGCAGCGTGCCAACAGCGACCATGGCGCGCGCGCGCAGCTCGGAATCGGCGGTACCGCTGGCGTAGGCGAAAAGCGACGCAGCGGCGTCCTTGTTGCCAACGTGAGTGAGCAGGGTGATCGCGACCTGCTGCTGCGCCTCACGCGGATCGGCGAGCGCGTCGAGCAACGGCTTGACGGCGCGCTCGCCCAGCTTGCGCAGCTGCGCCCGTGCTTCCTCGGCTTCCGACGGCGCCTGACTTTTGGCGCGATGCAACAGCGGGTACGCCAAGGCTCCGTACACCTCGACCAGCAGCCGCCGAAAGATCGGGCGTTCGGGGTTACCGAGCGCGATGGGCAGCAGATCTTTCTCGAGCGACTCGAGCGTGCCGCGGCCGAGATTCAGCTGCATCGACAGGCGCGCCGCCTTGTACACCAGCTCTTCGTCGGGCGACGAGCGCACCACGCGCCGAAACAGCTGGTCGGCTTCGTCGAGCTTGTCCTGACCGACCAGAAGCTCGGCCAGCTCCAAATACACCGAGAAAAGTCGCTCGTTTTTGGAGATGGCGCTACGGAACTCGGCCACGGCACGCGGCGTGTCTTGGCGCTTGGCGTACATTTCGCCGAGCTTCTTGTGCCCGTCCGCGTCGTCGGGGCCCAGCTCGACGGCGCGCGCCGCATAGCCCAACGCGCGATCGTCCTGGTACAGCTCCGCGGCGTAGCCGGCCATGCGTTGGTAGTACTCACGCGCGCGCTTTGGATCGAGCTTGACCAGCTTGTCCAAGGTCGCGAGCGCCGCCTCCAACTTGCGGCCTAGCACCAGCACCCGCTCTAGCCGCGTCAGGTCTTCCACGTTGCCGGGCGCCAGCTGGGTGAGCCGACGCAGCACGCGCTCGGCATCCTCGTAGCGACGCAGACGGACGTGCGCCTCCGCCAACAGGCGCCCTGCGTCCATGTCGGCCGGCTCTACGGCGAACTTGCGCTCCAGCAGCGCGAGCCGCGGCGCCAGCTGCCCGGTCAAGCTGAGCAGCGTGACCACGTGTTGACGAGCCTCACGCGCCACGTTGCTATCTGCCGCCGAGTCCCGCAAAATTTGCTCCCAAATTTTACGCGCTGCTTCGTAAGACGAGCGCTGCCCGTCACGACCGCTGGCAGCGGCGCCAACACGCTCCAACCCGACCGCGTAGGCGCGGCGCACTTTGGCCTGCTTCGGCTCGCGCTTCACGGCCTCGGCCAGTGTTTCTAGTGCCTCCTGCGACATGTCGTGCTCGAGGTACACGTCTCCGAGGCGCAGCAGTCCCTCGGCCCTATCGGGCAACAGCGTGCGCAGCCGTTGCCAGGTCGCCACGGCGCGTTTCTTGTCGCCTTGCTCCCAGTAGCGCGCGCCCAGCTCGACCACGTGCTCCGGATCTTGCGTGCCGCTGCCGGCGAGCCGTGTGAGCAGCGCGAGCGCCCGCTCTTTCTCTTCCATGCGCTCGTAAAGATCGACCAGCGCCGTGAGCGTCTCTTCGTCGCTGCCAGAGCGAGCTTCGAGCGCCCCGAGCTCGATCAACGCGCGCTTGCGGTCACCGCGCTGCAAAAGCGCTTCGGTCAGGCGAAAGACGTAGTCGGGGTTGCGGGGTGCACTTTTGATCAGCGCTTCGTATTCGGCAATCGCGAGATCGAGCTCGCCCCGCACCTCGAGCAGGTGGACGACGCGGAGGCGCGTGCCGACCTCCTTCGCGTCGCGCGCGAGTACCTTCCTGTGGGTGGCCAGCGCTTTTTCGACCTGGCCCGTTTCCTCGTAAAGCTGCGCCAGCAGCTTGAGCTCTTCGGTGCCCGAAGCTCGACTGGCCAAGCGTTCGACCAGCGCGGGCAAACGTTCCGAACGGCGATAAATTTCAGCGAGCGCCTCGAGAATTTGGCGGCGCGCGCCCGACTCGCCCGGCGCTATGCCGAGCGCGCGGTCGAGCGCGGCCTGCGCTTCTTGATCGCGCCCGGCTTGCGACAAAGTGCGCCCCAAGTCGACCAGGGCGGGCGCCAGCACGCGGTTGTCTCCAGCGGCGGCGCGGACCACCGCTTCGTATTCGGTCACGGCGCGCGCAAGGTCGCCGCGGGCGACCAGCTCACGGGGTAGCTCGGCACGGACGAAGAACGAGCCACGCGTCGCGGCGAGCAGCAGCTCGTGCACTTGCTTGGCCCGCGTGAAGTCTTTCTCGTCCAGGCATAGACCCATCAACGTGCGCAGCAGTTGCTCGCGCGTTGGCGCGTCTTTCACGAACGGCAACGCCTGTTCCAGGCGCGCGCGCGACGCGGCCTTGTCGCCGCGGTCGCCGTACAGCTGCGCCAGCGCCAGCAGGCCAATCGGGTTGCTAGGCTCCTTGGCGATAGCCTGCGCCAGCGTGGCGATGGCTCGCTCCGGCTGCGAGTCCTTGCGATAGATGCCACCCAGCGCCACCAAGGCGCTATACGGCGCCGAATCCTTGGCGACACGCGTGCTCAGCTCGGCGATCAGCTGCTCGAGGTTGCCGTCGCGTTCGCGGAACAGCTGCGCCAAGCGCTCGAGCGGGAAATCGGCCCCCGGCTGGGAGAGCACGATGCCGAGGTAGCGAGCGATCAACGCTTCGCGATTGGGCCCTTCGCCGTTGTGCCCCGTGGGCTTGGTAGTCGGCTCAGCGTCGGTTGCCGTGGGCTTGGCCGGGCCTAGCTTGTCGCGAACGGGCTTGGGCGTCGCGCTGGGCTTGCCGGCCTTCTGTTCCGGCTTGGACTTTTTCGATCGCCCTGCTGGATTGAAGGCCGCGGCGGGTGCCGTAAGCCCCATCACCACCAGGGTGAGGGCCGCGGTGAGCCGCAGTCTTCGAAGCATGCTTCTCCAAGGGTACGCGGTCGCCAGCCACCCTGCCAGCGCAGGACTGGCACCAGACCTACGGGAAAGCCCAACGGCCCCCGTGGCTCGTCTCTTCCGGGGGCGCTCGTGGTAGACCCGGCGGCGAGATGGCTGGGTCCAAGGACGACGAAGTGGCGGGCGAATCCAAGGAAACGCCTTTGGTGGCGTCTAATGAGCCGGCGCCGGCGGCCGTAGGCGAGCCGTCGGACGTAATCGAAACGCCCCAAGCAGCCCAGTCGGAGCTCGAGGCCGACGGCAACGCGCCGATCGACGCCGACGAGGACGACACCGACGAGGAAGAGGACGACGCCGAAGAGGACGACGGGGCTGCCGAGCCGCCGGACGAGCCCAAGGACGAACTGCCACCAATCTTCGACCAGCACCCGTGGGCCATTACGGTCCGAGTGCTGGCCATCAGCGCATTGCTGGGACTGGCTGTGTCGAGTTGGGCGCAGCTGTCCATCAAGTCTGCTTGGGTGCCCGACTTCCTGGTGAGCAACACGCGCGGCATTGCGGAGCGCAAGTTGATGCTCGCGCTGCTGGTGGCCGGACTCACGGTCGGTGGCGCGCTCGGCGTTGGCCTGTTGACGTGGTTCCGCAAGCGCAGTCGCGAGGCAGAGCTCGAGCGCTGGCTGTGGTTCCTGGTGCCGGGCATCATGCTGCCGTGCTTGCCTGCGCTGTTTCGCGCCAAGCCCTGGCAGAACCGCCACGACGTGCTGCTGCCGATCGTGATCCTGCTGAGCCTGCTGTTCGAAGCGCTCATCTTGCTGTCGGTGCGCTCGGTTCCAGCTGCCGCTCGCGAATTCTGGGCGCAAACTCGGGCGCAAGTTCCCGAGATCGTGAAGCGGCGCGGCCCCTTGCTGATCGTGCTTGCGGCGTCGCTCGGCTACGCCGCGTTCTTCTCGTTCTTCTTGCTGCGCTGGCACTACAAGCTGCGCACCGGCAATTTCGACCTCTCCATCAACAACAACTTGATGTACGGCGGTCTTTACGGCGATTTTCTGCAGAGCACGGTCGCGTTCCCGGACGACCCTGGTAAGTACCTGGCCGCCCACGCCAAGTTCGGGCACTACCTGTTTCTGCCGGTCTACGCGCTGGCGCCGCGGCCCGAGACGCTGCTCATCATCCAGTCGGTGCTGATCGGCGGCAGCGCGATTCCGCTGTTTCTGTTCGCGCGCCGACACCTGTCGCATTGGGCGGCGGCCGCGGTCGCGCTGGCCTACCTCTCTTACTACCCGATGCACGGGGCCACGTTCTCGGAGTTTCAGAACGTGCCCATCGCGGCGCTGTTCGTGTTCGGCGTGGTGTGGGCCGCCGACGCTAAACGTTGGGTGTGGATGGCTGTTCTGACCGCCATCGCGCTGTTGATGCGCGAAGACATCCCGATCGGTTTGTCCGTCATTGGCCTATTTCTGCTGGCTAGCGGCTACCGACCCACCGCCGGGCTCGTGCTCGCGGCCATCTCCACCTCGTATTTTCTGGTCGTGCGCTTTTACGTAATGGACGAGGCCGGCGACTGGTGGTTTCCCACCATGTACAAGGAGCTTTGGTCGGATGGGGAGCGCGGCTTCCGCAGCGTGATCAAAACGCTGCTGACGAACCCGCTGTTCGTGCTCTCCAAGCTCGCAATCGAGAAGAAAATCATCTACTTGGCCCACCTGCTCACGCCCCTGGCGTTTCTGCCGCTGCGGCGCTGGTACCTGTGGCTGAGCCTGATTCCGGGCGGGCTGTTGACGCTGCTGGTCACCAACTACGACCCGCCGACTCAGTTTTCATTTCACTACGTTATGCACTGGGCGCCGTACCTGTTCATGGCCTCGGTGTTGGCGCTGGTTGCGATAGGCAAGAGCCCCGACTTGGGACCGCAACGGCAGCGCGCCGCCCTGTTCGCCTTCTGCGGCGCGTCGGCAGTGTTGAGCTTCAACTACGGCGCCTTCGCCTGCCGCGAAAGCTCGTTCAAGGGCGGCTTCCACAAAGTGGAGTTCACCTACAGCGAAACCGAAGACAAGCGCTACCACCAGCTAAGGGAGCTGATCAAAGACATTCCGAAGGACGCGACCGTCGCAGCCACGGAAAAGGTCGGCCCACACCTGTCGTCTCGGCGCATTCTTCACACCATGCGCACCGGCCCTCACGGCGCCGAATGGATGGTCGCCTCCAGCCGTGAGCTGAAGCTCTCGAAGACGAAGGTTTCGCTGCGCGCCGTACTCGACAAGAACCAATACGGCGTCATCAAGCGCTCCGGCGACTTTGCCATCTTCAAAAAGGGCGCGCCCACCGACGGCAACGCCAAGCTGATCAAAGACTGGGGTTTGTGAGGGTCAGGCTGAGTACCTGCGGGTGCCGGCCTTGCCCGCGGTGGGGTGCACCTTTGCGGCATCGCTTGCGTCGGGCCCCAAGTAGCCGTTGCGGCTTCGCGCACCGCGACGCAACCGCCGACAGGGAGCGGCGCCCCCAATTCAGGGCTCGCACGACTGCCGATCTCCCGATCTTCCTGTGAAGATTCTTCGAGTCGTCCAACGTGGCCCGTTGCCGGT
>JAYUYU010000103.1:0-7502 GCA_043752365.1 Myxococcales bacterium
GGCGACCCTGAACAAGCTCGCCACCTCTCGAACCAGCTCCAGGTCCTGCGCGTTGTCCGTTTCAGAAATATTCAGCGTGAGTCCGCCAGCCGTTGCGACCGGGTTGATGTCGTAAGTCGGCGCCAATACCCAGCCCGCCCCGTCCAGCAGGAACCCGTGATTCCGCGGATGATCGTCCACGTTCGAAACGCACACGAAGAACGCGATACGACGCCACAATTGTTCGAGGTCTCGGGCAGGCTGCGCCCCTTGCTGCATCAAGATCGTAGCGAGGTCGAGATAGCTAGCGCCCACCTCGCCATCGCTACGCTCGAGCAGGGTCATGGCCGACGCGAAATGCAGGCGCTCCCCGTGGTCTGTCCGGTCAAAGCGTTTGGACAGGAAGGTGTGATGTTGGCTGCCAAAACGCTGTCTGCGATGCGGTGGCACTTGCACGCCGGCGCGCTCGGCCAATGTCGTGACGACGCTCTCCCAAGCCCCAATGTCGTCCAGGTCGCGAGTACTCGGGAACTTCGCAAGCCACAAGCGACCTCGTTCGTCTAGAACACTCGCCTTGGGGCGAGCCCCACCCAAGGAACGCCCGGGCGCGACCAGCAGCTGCAGCCACTTGCCGTGGCTCGGATCTCTGCCTTCGGAGTCGGCCTCGAGCATGAGGCTCGCTTGCTCGAGCTTCCGTAGCGATGTCCAGGGAGGTGACGCGGGCTCGGCATCGTCGTCGAGGAATGCGCCTTCATCGAGACGGTAGCGTAGGCCCCCCAGGCGATGACCATCGTAGACTCCGAGCAGATAGTCGAGCTCGGTGAGGCGTCGTTCTTTGCGCTGCTCGTGCCTGGCGAGCTGAGCTTCTCGCCGCTGAAGCAAGGTGCGTCCCCAGCGATCCGGTGAGGAGTCGAGGAAGACTCCGAAGTTCTCTCGCCCGTCGGCCAGGAATTGCGGTCCGGGAGCCAGGCGCAATGCGGGATCGATTCCTGGCGAGTCGCTCGCGCCGAGCCAAGCCGGATCGTGCTCGAATGAGAAGATCTGGCGGCCGCGCGCTGGAGTCGCGTGCAAAATGCCCATGCGCTGCGGACCTGCCAGGCCTTGCCAGTCAGCGTGTACTTCCACCGAGCGCCGCTCATCGACCATGCCCGGCTCCGCTGGGACGCGTCCGAGCCTTGCCTCGCGGTAGCGCCGCATCTTGGAGCGCGCGTCCGACCGGATCAGCGCGGCCGAGTACACCCAAGTCTTGGGCTAACCCCAGGCTGTGAAGCACGTTCGCAAGTGCACCCAGCGTGACGCCTACATCGCCCCGCTCCAAGGCGCGCAACGTGGGGCGCGACATGCCTGCCCGCTCCGCAACCAGCGCGGCCGACAATCCGCGCCGCTTCCGCGCCAACCGGATGTTTTCCCCCAGCTCGGCGAGCAGGCGGGTTATCCGAGGTAGGGGCCGGCTCGTGGTGCGCGCCATGGAAAATATTCTTACCATATATGGACGAAGTGGCAAGAATATTTTCCATGGCGTGCTGCCCGAGCAGCCATAACCGTTGGCGGCCGACCCGCGCTCGAAACAGCCGTACGATGTTGTTCTGGAAACCAGGCACTCTCAAGTCCAGGGTGACGACGTCCTCGTAGAATTGGGTGGCGCGCGCAATCAACCCCGAAGTCGCGAGCGAGTCCCAGCAGCGCGACCTCCCCACCGCCCAGCACGCGAAGTCGCCGGTCGTCAGGTAGCCGGTTTAAGACTGGCAGCTCATTGCCGAGGTCGAGCGGCGTTGGCACGCTCTTCCACGGGATGAAGTCCGGGGTCGCAAAACTACTCAGGAAGCTCCTGGCGCCGAGCTCGATCGTGATGCTGGCCTCGCTCGGTACACGGTCGTAGCCCACGACCAGGCTCTGTCGAGAGTGGTTGGTGAGGTCGGCGAGGAGCCGCCAGCGGCTACGGAGCGGAGCGCTCCGATCCCGAGTGGCGTGTAATTTCCCTTCCGATCGCCTAGCGGTTGACCCCGCCAAGCGCCTCCGGTACCAGTTCCACATATTTGACCAAGAGGAGGTAGCGGGGGGCTAAATGGGCGGTCGTCGGGAAATTTTTGCTTGGTAGCAGTGTGGCCTTGGGTTGCAGCGGCGCGGTGGAGGGTAGGGAAGCGCTCGGTGCGGATTCGGAAGAGCTGTTCGGGTGCGTATCCGAGTCGCGCATCGCGCCGTATGTCCCCGCGGATGCGCTGCTCCCCGGCGCCCAGCACGAAGATCCACGTGTTGGCGGGAATTTTCAGGATGGCACCTGACTCGACGTCGTCACGCTGCACCAAGGTCGCTGGTTGTTCGGCGTCCCGTTTGCTGGCCCCTGGGTTCCCACCTGCTCGCCGGATCGGACGACCTGCTCATGAGCTACGGAGGGCGCGCGTTGGTTATAGCGCTCGCGGGCGCCCTCCTCGTGTCGTGGGCCGCGGGTTGCTCGGGCGAGCACGACAGCGGGTGCGGAGCCGCATGCCAACGCACGGTCTCCTTCGTCTACGAAACGCCTGTCGCCGGACAAGCATTCAAAGTTGCTTTCAAGCCGCAAGGCACGACCTTTACCTGCCAACTCAGCGAGGGCGGCGAAGCTACGTGTCAACCGAGCGTGGGCGGCTATCACCTCGAGTTTGGACCCGACGGCCTCCGCTCGATGAGCTGGAGCTTCGCGCCCACTGGTGAGCTGAGCGTGGACGTAACCGTAGACGGAACGACGGTCACGAGCCAAACCTTCGAGTATCGACCCGGTACTGGCGACGCATGCGCGGGCACATGCCCCGAAGACCCACGCTTTGAGCTGGAGCATCTGCAGGACTGAAATAACGCGGCACGTCCTACCTTCGCGACTCGTGAGCCTACTCGTGTACCTGACCACGTCTGGGGTGCTGGCGGTGTGCGGCAACACGTCCGCTGCGCCACCGCCTTCAGCTACAAGTATGGGCGGCGCCGGGTCCAGCGAGATGAACCCCTCCGCCGGTGCCGCAATGATGGGTGGCGCCGGGCGAGTGGAGACCAAGCCGCTCGCGCTGCTCGGGTTGCTCTGCTGGCGCGCGCTCGTAGACCCGATCGCGCGCTTCCCGCGGCATGAGCTTCAAGAGCGAATCCACCCAGAAATCCGCGCGACTCCGAACGCTGATCCGGCTTGAGCGACCAAAAATATTGTGACACCGTGAAACGAATTCCCATGGCTCACAGCGGCCACGACTACAGCTACGAACCCGAGTACGGCGACCTCAGCAACCACCTGCCCATGGCGGTGCGAGCGCTGACGAACCTGGGCGCCGATGCGGCGCGCGTCGCGGAGCTCCGAACTGCTTACAGCCCGCGCTTGAGCCGGCTCGACGCATCGCCCAGCCTGGCGCCCATCGCTCTCTCGGAGATCGTGGGGACTCGCGTGGAGTTCCCGGCATGGCTTCAGCTGTTCAGCAGTCAAGTCTCGGAGCTCGGCGCGAGCGGCGCCGTTCGCAAATGGCTGCCCGACTTGATGCCGGGAGTCGCGGCAGCCGCGTTTCACCCGCTCATCATGCTGTACTACGCCCTCGACGCGCAGAGTGATCGCGGCGTCGCTTACGCGCTCGCCTACTTCGCCTGGTCGTACCTGCCGCTGCTCGAGCGCGAGCCTGCCGTGCCCGGCACGCTCAGCCTGAAAGATGCCGTCACGCGGCTGACCGGCGTCGGCAAGAGCGACGCGACGGGCCTGATCTTCGAGCGCCTCGCCGCCGAGGCGCGTCGAACGGAGGTCGCGGCCGTCATCGAGCAGCTCGCCCCGGAGACCGACCAGGCGAGCATGATCGCGCTGATCACCTCCACGCACCAGCGCGTGAACGACTTCGGATCGCTGCACATGGTGACGTCGTGGCACGCCTACCGCCGCATCGGTGAGCTCGCCGACTTCGACGTCGCAGGCTCCAGCGTGCATCTGTCGCGAGCCTTGCTGGTGGCATACGTCGGCGCCGGAGCGCCCGCGCTGTCGCCGCTGCCGAGCGGCACGCACGCTTGGGATCGAATGACCTCGCTCGCACGGCAGGCGACCGACGAGCACGTCATCAAGTTGGTGTGGACTTGCTTCGACATGCACGAACGCTGGAAAGTCGACGCGCGCGTGCTGGCGGAGCGAGCCGTGAAATTGCCGCCAAGCTGAGCGCTCGAGGCGGGGGGAGGAGCCAACTCGGTACCTCCAGAGTCTGACGCAAAACGCGTGGGTAAAAGACGAAGAGAACAGCGATGCGCAACGAACAGTTGTGGGTGCGGCGACGTCTGCCTTTCAAATCGAGGGGGGCGGTCGACGTGGATCAGAGGTGCCGCAGCATCTGGAACGTTTTCCCGGAAATGAAAGGGCGCGTCGTGGACGAGCAAAGCGGCGCGCACGCCTGCGACCACTACCGCCGCATGGCGGAAGACGGCCGCTTGATGCGAGAGCTCGAGTGGAACGCCTATCGCGCTCAACGAGCTGCCTGCGTTCGTCTACCTGGGCTACGGCACCGGGATCCACGCGCCGGGCATGACGTGGAGACAGGGGCGCTGGAGGCGTTGCCGGAGCTGCCGAAGCCTCCGGCAGCTGGTCGGAAGCTCCCAAGCGCGTTTTCGACCGAAGAAGTGGAGGCAATGCTAGGAAAGCCGAGGGATGGTTGCGGATCGCGATTGCGCTCGCGGCCTTGGCTGGGCTTCGGCATGGACGTCGACCTCAAGACGGGGGCTATCAACGTGCGCCGGGCCCTTTCGGAGAACGCACGGGTTGCGCCCAAGTCAGGCCACGAGCGGGTGGTTCCGCTGTTCCCAGGTCTGGCAGCGGCTCTGGCCGACGGCATTCGTGATAAGTTGCCAGCGGCGCCGGTGGTCCTGAACCAGAGCGGCCGAACGCCGTCGAGGCAGGCCGTGTGGACCGAGCTTCACGCGCTCCTCATTCGTCACCAGCTACCCGCGCGCAGCTACCAGGCGCTCCGGCACTACTTCCTGACCGCGCTGGTGCGCGGCGGCGCCAACCTCGAAGCGGTGCGCGAGCTGGCCGGTCACTCCAAGCTTCACACCACGCAACGCTACGTGCACGCCACCGGCGCGGATCTTCGGGACGCGATCGGGCAGCTTCCGGGTAACTAGTGGGAAATGAAAAAGACCCCAGTCGCTAAGTTCGCGACTGAGGCCTCTTTTTCACCTACTCGGTCGGGGCGGGCAGATTCGAACTGGTCTGTCATCGGGAGCTTCGCTCCCGCCCCACTGAAGTGAATTCAGTGGGGCCCCACCCTAGAGTTTGGGGCCCCAGCCCCAAACGGTCCGTGAGGTTCGTTGTGACAAGAAAAAAGACCCCGGTCGTGGTGACCAGGGTCTCGCTTCTTCCTACTCGGTCGGGGCGGGCAGATTCGACGGTCGCGATTCACCAGGGCGCTTGCTCATGCGTGATCCGTGATGATTTCCGTGATTTTCGAATCTGCTACCCCGCCGCATGGAGACGCCAAGCAACGCGAAGTTACCCCGCGTTGGGTAACTGGTGGGAAACGAGCGTGCCCCTGCTATCCTTCGCTCCGTGAGCCAGCCGCTACCCCTCGACGAGGCCATCCAGGCCCTCAGGCGCGACCCGACGCACCCGGTGCTGGTCAAGGTCGACGACGCCCTGACCGTTGAGGTACGCGTGGTGGAGGCCCCGGCGCCTGCCAAGAAGACGCTGGGCGACCTCTTGCGTGAGATCGGCCGCTGGGAGGGCGAGAGTGGGGCGGAGCTGGACGCGCTGTTCACGCGGCAGCGAGGCAACCGGCAGGTTCCTGACCTGCCGTGAAGTACGTCCTCGATACCAACATCGTGGCGCGACTGCTCGAAGGGGACCAGCGGGTCGTTCCGCGCGTTAATGCTCTCGAGGCGGACAGTTTTGGTCTGCCGCTCGTCGTGTTCGCAGAGCTGCTGTTTGGCGTGGAGAAGTCGACGCGCAGAGAAGCGAACCGGGCCCGCCTCGAGCGCTTTGCCGCAGGCGTGCGCGTGCTGCCGTTCGACTTGGCGCTCGCCACTCGGTACTCGACCGTGCGTGCCGCCCTCGAACGCAAGGGACGGCCCAAGACCGACTTCGATCTTGTCATCGCGTGCACTGCGGTCGAGCATGGTGCAGTGCTCGTGACCAACGACGCGGCGCTGAAGGATGGCGCGATCGAGGGGCTCGTTGTTGAGGATTGGTTGGACTCCGGAGCTTCCTGAATGGCTACTCCCGCAGCCCAGCAGCGCGCCGGACGCGCCCACGAGGCAGGGGCGCGCCGGGTCCCCTAGAAATCGTACTTCTCCTTCCGTTGCATGAAGGCAGCCCTGCCGCCCTCGAGAATATCCGCCACTTGCGTTCGGATGTGCGGCACGTCGATCGACCCCTGCTGGCCGGGGGCCAGCGCACCCTGGTTCTCCTCGGCTGTGAATATGCCGATCCATTCGGCATCGCCGAACACGGGGATGTTGGCGTTGTGCGTGGAGAAGACGAACTGCCGCTTAGTCTTGGCATCGCGGAGTTCGCGAACAATGCGCTCGGCAATGAACGCGTTGTCGAGGTTGTCTTCGGGTTGATCGACGACCAGGGGATCTGGGTTCGCGAGCAGCAGCATATGGAGGACAGCCGTGCACTGCTGGCCGGTCGAGAGGCGGTTTAGCGCGCGGTACTGCTCTTTGCCGTCGTGTGCGACGTTCAGCTCAAGCTCGACGAAGTCGTCCAATGAAAGCGCCTCGAGCGCGAACACTTTGGCACGCGGCAGTTTTGCCAACGCCGCCGCAACACCGGGTGTGAGCCCGTACTGTGCGACAAGACGATCCTCGCCATCCCGAATCGCTGCGGCGAGCGCGAGTGGGCTCAGCCCGTCCTGATCGTCTATCCAGGCGAGCCGCTTCTCGCCGACACCATCGAGCTTGCACTCAGCTAGAAATGTTTTAAGCCGCCCGCGGTCGCCATCGATCTTGAGATCTACCTTGAGCTTGCCTTTCAGGCTTTTGTTGAGTGCGGCGACTGCCTTGCGAAGCGCAGCGCTGCGCTGACTACGTGACTCCGAAAGCTGTCCGAGCAATTCGCTGCGCTCCTGCTCAAGCTTCGTGCGCGCAGCAGCAAGTGTCGCGAGCTTGGTGTCGAGAGGCTTGACGCGCTCGATCTCTTTGGTGAGTAGCTTGTACGCTGTGCCAATTTCGCGACCTTTCTTGCCTGCCATGTCCGGCAAGGCCGCGACTGCTGTGTCGATTTCGGCTTCACCGGCGGCGAGGGCGGCCTTCCACGCCGCCGTTTGGGGCTGAAGCGACGTTCTGCCATCCCTGGCGAGCCGCTCCAGCTCGGACAGTGCCGTGTCTGCCTGGCCGCGCATCACCTGCAGGGTCCGTCGCATCGAGGCGAACAACTCCCCGTTGGGAAGGCCCTCGGTCGCCTTGTCGTTGAGCACGTCAGCATCCGGCAAGGCTTCTTTCAAGCCAGCGATCGCCTCATCGAATCTCGTCGCTTGCTGGCCGACGCGAGTGGCTAGCTGCTTCTCGCGCTCGAATAGCGCGATCTTTACCAGTTTGGCTTC
>JAYUYU010000104.1:0-7496 GCA_043752365.1 Myxococcales bacterium
AAAGAGAGCTTGCCCTCGAAGTGAGTGCCGCGCCCGAGCAGGGCGGTGATTTCGGTCGCGGGGAGGGCGCTGGACATGAGCCAGGGCAGCCTAGCTCGCCCACGGCGTACGGGACAGCTGCACCGCTCGCGGGGTGCCAGGGCCCGCCCGCAGCCGCTGACAGCGTGGTAACATGTCGCACAGGTGACGGCCTTTCTTGCGCGCAAGCTGAGCTCGGCGCTCCTTCCCTTGGCGCTGGGGCTGCTTTCCAGTGCTGCGGTTGCGCAAACCGCGGCTGCAGTCGACCAGGGCGCCCCAAAGCTCGCGGAGCCGGCGACCGAAGCACTGCCTCCGTACCACCACAGCCTGTTTTCGTGGGAGCACACGCTCACCACCCAAACGGTCGGCGTGGGGACTACGCCACAGTCGTACAACCCAAAGTACGGCATGGGGTTCGTCGCCAGAACTCGCTACTATTTTTTGGACGACGCCGCGGCGGGCAGGCACTTCAGTCTGCGCTTGGACGGTGGGCTGTATCGGGAGTTCACCAACAACGACGCCACGACCAAGCGCGGCGAATGGACGTTCAGCGATACCGACCTGGCGCTGGTCTACGCGCGACGGTTTCGCGGGCCCACCAACACCGACGGCAGTTTGGCTGAGGTACGGCCACTGACGCTGACGCTGCCCACGGCCAGGGCTAGCTACGAGTCTGGGCGCTACTTCGCGGCCGGCGCCGTGCTTGCAGTCAATAATGTGACGCCGCTCTTGCGCGGCAAAATAGAGCCGGAAATTTCGTCGGTCGTGCGCCTGGGCGTTGGCTACAAGCGCTGGTTCGCGCGCGCCACGGTGCCCACGAACCCGTCGCTGGAGCGCGTGCGCTTGACGCCTGACGGCCGCTCGCTGCCCGGCGACACGTTGTCGGGTGCGTCGCTGGTGCGCGACCAGCTCGAGCTGAACCTGCGAATGCGCTTGGTCTTCGGCAAAAACGAAAACGTGGTGTGGACGAACGACTTTGCGGCGGCGGCGGCATGGAAGTACCCCGTCCAAAACACCGTGCAGCTGTGCGGTGTGGTGCTGACTGGCTGCGCCAACGTTGCGGTCGCCCCCGATGACAACCGCTACTTCGTAGCCACACAGTTCAGCACCGACGTTTCGGTGAAGGTCGCCACGGCCCTCTCGGTCGAGCTCGGCTACGCCAACGCGGCCCCGCAAATTGGTGCTGATGGCCGTCGGCGTGGTTTCTTCTACAGTCCCAACGCGATCTTCTTCAGCTCCCTCACTTTCACCCCGCATGAGCTCGCGGGCCCTACGAAGCAAGTTGCAGGTCGCCACCCGGCTTCGCCAACGCTCTGAACCGCCGCGCGGCTCGCTCGTGCTCGGACTAGCGGCCTTCTCGCTGGTGGGTGCGCTGGGGGCGAGCGCGCGGGCGGAGGTGCCGCGGGCTCCTAGCAGTCACGGCCGCGAATTCCGCGTCGAGTTTTCGGCGCGTCACTTGGATGTAGACGCCGAGCTGGGTGAGCTGTCGCTGTCTGGCGAGGTCGAGGTAACGGTCGGTCGCTACCGACTGGGCGGCGAACGGGTGCGGCTAAAGCGTGGGCCGCGCGGTATAGGCGTCGAGGGGGGCGGCGACATCGCGTTTTGTCGGTGTAACGATCCGCCCGTTACGCTCGGGTACAGCTCCGTCACCATCGCGCCGCCCAGTGACGTGCTGATCAAGCATGCGGTGTTGCGGGCGGGCGGCGTACCGCTGTTCTGGTTGCCCTACCTGTGGCTGCGCTCGCCCGATCGGTTGGGCTTGATCTTTCCCAGCGTCGAGTGGCGAGGCGAGGACGGCCTGCTCGTAGGTAGCGGCGTGCACTTGCCGTTCGATTCGAATCAGGGGCGTCCGGCCGTGCGCGCGCTGGATCTCGGCGGATTTGGCTACATCGATGGGGGCGCGCGGGTCGACGCTCGGCTGTTCACGTCGCAGTCGACGTCGGTCGTGCGCTGGGACTACAGGGACGGTACGGCGCTCAGCGTGGACGCGCACGCGGCGGCGACGCAACAGACGGCTGCCAGGTGGGCGTACGACGCCGATGTGTCGCTCGGTTCCCGCGGGCGGCGGGCGCTGTCCTCACTAGAGGCGGCTGCGCGGCGCTATGACCACGCTAGGCTCGGTGTCGCGAGCGCCGGCAACGCGATGTTCGCTTTCGGCGCGCAGGCGGACGCGGAGCGCGGGGCCTGGCTATCGGATCCGTTGAACTTGGGACCATTTGCGTTGTTCTCAACGGGCGGGGCGCTGGGCGATGCGACCAGCTATGCCTTGGACGTCGGAGCCATGTCGTCGCTTCGGGCGGGTGAGGGGCGCTCGGACAACGCGGAGACCCGCGGCCTCGAGCGAGCCAGCCTGGAATCGGCGCTGTCGTTCGGCCCAGGCCTGGCGCGGGTGGGCGCTTTCGAGCAAGGCGAGCTGCTTTCGGCGCCGACTCAAGCGCTTTCGCGGCTGAGGGCTGGCGCTGGGCTAAGCCTCTCGCTGCCCCTGTTGCGGCGCTTTCGAAGCCTGAGTCATTTGGTGATGCCCGAGTTGCTGGGCCGCTTCGAGCGCCAGCACTGGGACGGTCACGGCGAGAACCGCTTCCGCACCAGCGCTGGCGTCACGACCGCGCTCGGCTCGAGCGCGCGCGGCGGCGCGCTGCGCTTGCGGCTTGCCGCCGGCCTGGCTGGAGCGCCTGGCGGGCTCGAACCCGGTCCGGAAGCCTCGCTGTCCAGCGACACCCGGCTGGTCGGACTCCGCGTCTCGGGAGTCGCGGAGCCACGAGTTAGCGCCGCCGAAGCCACCGCGCGGCTGCGCCTGGGCGCGCGCGGCGGCACGGTCCTGACGGCCTACGCCGAAGCCCGGACCGAGCGCGCGCCCGCCCGCACTGCCGCCGATGCCCAGGGAGACGTTCTGCCGAGCTTTCACGAGCTGGGCGCCTACGACCGCGAGGGGCTGACGACCGGCGCCGAGCTGACGTTGGCCGTGGCTTCGGTGCTGCAGCTAGGCGGGGGGGCTGACGTCGATCCGCTGAGCGAGGACCTGCTCGCCGTGCGGTCGTTTGCGCGCTACCGGCACGCTTGCGGCTGCATTGCGCTTGGGGCTTTTGGTAGTGCTCGGCGCGGCCGCGGCGGCTTCGATGCCGGCCTTGCCCTCGATTTAATGCCGTGAGCGGCGGCTTGGTTGCGGGTTTCGGCTAGGCGCTGATACCCTGATGGGCCGTGCCGGATAGCGATCCCCCGCGCTCCCAGCCACTCGGCTCACAAAAGCTCAAAGGCGCCACCATCGTGGTGGCCGACGATGACCGTCTGACGCGCGAGCTGCTAGCCGAGACCCTGCGCGCCCATGGCTTCACCGTCGAAGCGGTCGCCGACGGACAAGCCGCTGTGGAGCGGGTCGCGCGCGGTGGCGTCGACCTAGTGCTGCTTGACGTGCTGATGCCGCGGCTGTCGGGGCTGGAAGCCTGTCGTCTGCTGAAGGGCATGACGCAGGACAGCTTCCTACCGGTGCTGCTGGTGACGGTAAAGACCGACACGGCTAGCCGCGTCGAGGGTTTGAAGATCGGCGCCGACGACTACGTTTCCAAGCCGTTCGACGAGCGCGAGCTGACGGCGCGCGTCGAAGCCATGCTGCGCATCAAGCGTCTACACGACCACGTCGTCGAGGCTCGCGCCAAGCTGGAACAGCTGAGCGTGCACGACACGCTCACGTCGCTCTACAACTACCGCTACCTGCACACGCGCTTGACCGAAGAGTTCAAGCGCGCGGAGCGCTATCACGACCCTTTGGCGTGCATCATCATCGACGTCGACCGCCTGCAGTCGCACAACGAGGCGCAGGGCCGCGGTTTGGGAGACGCTATTCTCAAGTTCGTGGCCGACGCCATCCGGCGCAGCGTGCGCGAGGTGGACGTCGTGGCCCGCTTTGGTGGGGACGAGTTCCTGGTCGTGCTGCCCAGCACGCATTTTGCCGGCTCCGTGACGGTGGCCGAGCGCATCTTCCGCGATGTGGTCGAGCGACCCTTCACCATGGAATCAGGTCGCAGCACGCGCGTCTCGCTGTCGATGGGCGTGGCCCTGTACCCTTCGCGCGACGTGCGCACTAAAGACGCCCTCTTGCGCGCTGCCGACAGCGCGCTGTCGACCGCCAAGCGCGAAGGTGGCGGCCGCATCTGCGTCTTTCAACAGCAAAACCAGATGTACACGCCCGTCACCAGTGACAGCCGCGGCTCGAGCCGTCCAGTTCGCCCGCGCTCCGATCGCCCCGTGCCGCCGGAAGAGCGACCCACCGGTCGGGCCGAAGCCCGCACGTCCGATCGACCCCCGCGACGAGGTACTCCGTGAGTTTGTCCGCGTCGCGCTCGGGGGAGCTAACGGCGGTCAGAGTGGATGCCGGGCCGCCCCGGGTGCTGGTGGTCGACGACGAGCCGACGCTGCGCCGCAGCTTGTCGCGCCTGTTGCAAAGTCGCGGCTGCTCGGTCATCACGGCCGACGATGGCGAGCAAGCCATGGGCGTGCTGGAACGCGAGCAAATCGACGTAGCGCTGGTCGATTTGATGATGCCCAAAGTCGGGGGGCTCGAGCTGCTGGAGCACGTGCGCGCGAAGCATGACGGCGTCGAGGTAGTGATGATGACGGCCTTCGGCGACGTCGAGACGGCCGTCAAAGCGGTGCGCGCGGGCGCGTACCACTTCCTCACCAAGCCCTTTCGCTCGAACGACGAGGTCGTGCTCACGGTCACGAAGGCCGCCGAGCGCCGTCGCTTGGTAGATCGCGCCGCGGCGCTCGAGGAGCGCCTGCTCCAAATCGAAAAATTCGGAGAGCTCATTGGCAACTCGCCGAGCATGCAGGAGGTGTATCGGCTCGCCGTCGGCGTGGCGCCGACCTCTTCCACGGTGCTGATTCTGGGCGAGTCAGGCACCGGCAAGGAGCTTACGGCGCGCGCCATCCATCAGCACTCGCCGCGCGTGGCGCAGCCGTTCGTGGCCGTAAACTGCTCGGCAATTCCGGTCGATTTGGTCGAGAGCGAGCTGTTCGGTCACGTGCGAGGCGCGTTCACCGGCGCCACCGCCACGCGCGCCGGTCTGTTCGAAACCGCTGATCGAGGCACGCTGTTCCTCGACGAGGTCGGCGACTTGCCGCCGCTGGCGCAGGTCAAGCTGCTCCGGGCGCTGCAAGAGGGCGAAGTCAAGCGCGTCGGCTCGAACGAGACGAAGACGGTGGACGTCAGGGTGGTCGCGGCTACCAACGTCGACCTCACCAGCCGCATCACCGCCGGTAAATTCCGCGAAGACTTGTACTATCGCCTGAACGTGGTCCCCATCAACCTGCCGGCCCTGCGTGAGCGGCGCGAGGACATCCCGCTGTTGGCGTTTCATTTCTTGAAGAAATACGCGGCACGCAGCAACAGCCAGGTGACCAAGATTTCGAACGAGGCGATGCGGCTGCTGCAGGCCCAAGCTTGGAAGGGCAACGTGCGCGAACTCGAGAACGCCATCGAGCATGCGATCGTGTTCTGCAAGGACGAGACGCTTCAGCCGGGTGACTTGCCGTTCGCACGAGGCCGGAACGGCGGCTACCACGAAGCCGGAAACTCGCCCCTGCTGATGCTCGAGGGCCTGGACTTGTCGTACCGCGACGCCAAAGACCAGGCGCTGTCGGCCTTCGAACATGCCTATTTTTCAGCCCTTCTGCAGCAAACTGGCGGCAACGTGTCCGAGGCGGCGCGCAAAGCCGGCCTTGACCGGTCGAATTTTAGGCGCGCGGTGAAGCGGGCGGGGTTAAAAACCCGAGACGACGACTGAGCCGATGTCCTGTCTTGCGCGTTTCAACCGGCGCCTTTGGATAGGGGCGTTCTGCTGTTGCTGCATTCCGGCGGCGGCCTCGGCGCAATTGCCTGCGGCCGGCGCTCAAGCGCCCGCGGCAGCGCCCGAGGCCAAAAAGGCAGCGCCAGCAGCGGCGGCCGCAATCGACGACTTCGAAAATCGGCCGCGGCTCAGCTCGACAAACCTAGCGGGGTATTCGTTGGAGCGCTGCTTGGCGCTGACGCTCAGGAACTACCCGCGCATCCACGAAGCGCGTGCGCGTTTGGGCTACCGTCGCCAGCAGCAGGTTCAGTCGTGGTCCCAGCCTTATAGCGAGTTCAATATCACCGGCGGCCTGGGGCTCGCGCCGGAAGTACGCGGCACGCCCATCTACAGCCCGGACACCGACGTTGCCCTCAGCAGGCAGATGGGCGTGGGCTGGAGCGTGGGCATCGACGGCGTCGTGCCGCTCTGGACCTTCGGCAAAATCACGAACCTATGGGAGGCCTCTGCCGCGCAGGTCAAGGTGGCCGAGCAGGACGTCGAGAAGGAAAAGAACAACATCAAGCTCGACGTGCGCCGTGCCTACTACGGTGTGCAGTTGGCGCGCGACGCCATCGCGCTGATGCGCGAGGCCGAAAGCCGCATCGACAAGTACCTAGGAACCCTCGAAAAGAAGGTAAAAGCGGGGGATGGCGACGAAATCGCGCTGTACAAGCTGCGCATCAGCCGCGCTGATTTGACGGCTCGCCACAGCGAGGCACGTCAAAAGGAAGCCATCGCGCTGGCCAGCCTCAAGTTTTTGACCGGAGTGCAGGGTGACTTACCGCTGCCGGAGCAGCCCTTGGTGCGCGTGCGCCAGGCGCTTAGCCCGCTCACCACCTATTTGAGCGCGGCGCGGCTGCATCGGCCGGAGATCAACATGGCGCGCGCAGGTTTGATGGCGCGTGAAGCGCAGGTGAGGATGGAGCAGGCTCGGTTTTACCCGGACGTGGGCCTGGGCTTGAGCGCTCGCTGGGCGAAGGCGCCCGGCATCACCGATCAGACCAATCCCTTCGTGCGCGACACCATCAACGTGCTCTCGTATGGCGCGGCGCTGGTGCTCAAGTACAAGCTCGATTTCATGCCCACCTCGGCGCGGGTGGCTCAAGCGAAAGCCCAGCTCGAGGAGTTGCGCGCGACCGAGCGCTATGCACTCGGCGGCGTGGCGGTCGAGGTCGAAACTGCTTACCGCGAAGCCGAGGACGCCGAACGGCGGCTGAACGCCTACCTTGAGGCCGCCGGCTACGCGAAAAAATGGCTGATTTTGGTGCAGCAGGGCATCGACGTCGGCACCAATGACGAAGAAGACATCGTCGACCCTGCCAAAGAATGGGCGCTCAAGCGCTTCGCCGTCATGTCCGCCACGTTCGACTACAACGTCGCCGTCGGTAAGCTCGCGCAAGTCACCGGCTGGGACTCACCGACCAGCCGCTGAGAGTCGTTTACCGCGGCGCGGGGCGACACTGTCGCGCTCGAGATTCTTCACAGGGAGATCGGGAGATCGGGAGCCGTGCGAGCGCAGACTTGGGGGCGCCGATTCCTATCGACGCCTGCGTTACGCTCGAAGGCGACGTTGCGACTCCGCCACGACGCGACGCCAACGACGTTGCGGCGTAGCGCCCAAAACTCACGCTCGCACGACTCTCTAGCTCCAGG
>JAYUYU010000105.1:0-7492 GCA_043752365.1 Myxococcales bacterium
GCGGGCTAGCCATTGCAGGCGCCGCCGCTTTCGTCGCAGCAACCGGGCGCGCAGCCGAGCCGGGGCGCAGCAAAGTGAATCCAAGCGCTCCAACACCGACGAGTGCCACAGCCAGTAGCGCCAGTGGCCACGCTGCTCGGCGAGGCGCAGCAGTAGCGGGCACAGCCGCGAGCAGAGTAGGCGAAGGTAGGTTCGGGACCGAGATCACCTCTACGCTTGGCTTGCTCGGCGGGGCCTGCGCTTCAGGCACCTCGGAGCCCACGAGGATTTGCAGCCCCGTGACGCCGCTGTCGAGCCAATCGTGCTTGATGGAGCGCGACGCCGCGTCGACGCGCACGCCGCGCTCGAACAGCCATAGCGCCAACGCTTCGCCCAGCTCCCACATCGAGCTCCAGCGCTGGGCCGGGTCCTTCTTCAAACAGCGCTCGATGATCGTCCAAAATTGCGCGTCGCCCGCGCCAAGCTCCATGGTGGGCTTCGGCGTGTCGCGCATTATCTTGCGGATCAACGCGTTGTAGTTGGCCGCTTCGAAGGGAGGCACACCGGTCACCAGCTCATACAGCACGACGCCGACCGCCCAGATATCGGAGCGAGCATCGACGTCCTCCAAACCTTCGGCTTGCTCGGGAGAGAGGTACTGCGGACTGCCCAGCACCGCGCCGACCTGCGTGAGCTGAGTGGAGACGTGACGGTGGTCCAGCTTGGCGATGCCAAAATCCAGTACTTTGGGCTGAATCCGCCCCTGCCCGTCGCTAGCGATGAAGATGTTCGCGGGCTTGATGTCGCGATGCACGATGCCCTTCTCGTGCGCGGTGCCGAGCCCGTCGATGACGGGCAGCAGAAGCGCCGCGGCTCGCTCGGCCGTCAACCGCTGCTCGCGCAAGAGCAGCGACTGCAGCTCTTCCCCCTGCAGCAGCTCCATGGCCAAGAACGGTTCACCACGCGCGCTGTTGCCAAAGTCGAGCACCCGAACCATCGCCGGGTGCCCGAGCTGCGCCGCGGTGCGAGCTTCACGCGCCATGCGTTCGATGGCCTCGGGTCCCGCGATCTCGGGCCGCAGCAGCTTCAGCGCGACGTCCACGTCCAGGGCCAGCGAGCGAGCGACCCAAACGAACCCCATGCCACCTTCGCCGAGCTTTTCGCGAAGCTCATAGCGCTCCGCTATGACATCGCCGGGGCGGTGTTGGGTGGGCGGCACAGAAGCCAGCTTTGGGGGCATACCAAGGAAGGGGTGAGGCGAGGCAGCAGCCTCACGAAACTAACCCCTAAAAGTAGCACGCTAGGGGGCAGGCCGCTTGCTTGGCCTTGGGCTCGAGCGCCTCGGAGGCTTACTGGGAGTCGTTCCGTTTGCGACGCTTGACCGTGGCGGCTTGCTTGGCTTTGGCAGTGGCCTTTGCGGCACAGGCGGCGGTTGCCGCCGAGGCGCTTTTGCCACAACCGCGCCTACAGCAACCGCGCGTGCCGTACCTGGCGGGCTTGGCGCTTTAGGCGCGCTTGGCGCTTGGGGCGCGCTCGGCGCTTTTGGCATGATGGGCGCACTGGCTAGCGGCCAAGTGGCTTTTGGCGGAGGCGCTGCTGGGCGGGCCAGCAGGTAACCCTGCGCGTAGTCGACTCCCAAATCGCGCACGCAGCTCAGCTCGTCGAGCGTCTCGATGCCTTCGGCCACGACGCGCGCGCCCAGCTCGTTGCACAAATTCACTACATGCCGTACCACCGCGCGCTTGCGCGGATGAGCGTGAATACCCCGCGTCAACGCCAAATCAAGCTTGACGATTGACGGCTCCAAATCGACCACGCGCTCGAGGTTGGAGTAACCCGCACCAAAATCGTCGATTACCAACAGCGCGCCGCTGCGACGGCATAGCTCACGCAGTACACTGAGGCACAAATCGAAATGGGTAAACGCGGCCGATTCGGTGATCTCTAGGTAGACGGGAGCCGCGTGAAAACACAGCGGATCGTCCGGGCGAACCAGCCAACGCGAGCTGAGCTCCTCGGGATGGAGGTTCACGAACAGCGGTACGTCCTCGCACGTTTGGAACGCTACTTCGCGAATCAATCGCCCGAGACGACCGCAGGCGTTCTGTTCGACCGCGTGCTTGAACAGCACGGGTGGCGCCTGGTATTCGGGTCGACGACAGCGCACGAGCGCCTCGTGGGCGAACGTCACGCCCGTCTTCATGTCCACTATCGGCTGGAACACCACGCCGATGTCCGAGACGGTCAAAGCCCGGACTCCGCCGACGTCGGCCTCCGAGCCGCCGCCACCGAGCGTCCAGCTGAGCTTTTCCTTGTCCATCGAGGGGCGACGTCAGTCTGTTCTGAGGAATAGACCTCGCCACGTTCAGACGGCCACTCTCGGGCGCGGCTTCAGGCCCGCCCGAGGAAACTTGGACTACCTTTACCGACACAGCTAGAGCGGGCAGACGAGTTCGCAGGTACCTTGCAAGCAGGCCTGCAAGGCGCATTTGCCGCTCGGACATTGCTTGCAGTCAGCGTCGATGGCCGGACAGTCTTCGCTGACTGTGCATTGGGGGTCGGGGTTGGCCGGGCAGGCGAAGACGCAGGAGCCCTCGATGCAGTCGAAGGTAGCGCAGGTGTTCTTGCTGCAGGGCACGCACTTGGGCGGCGCCTCGCCGCAGTCCGTGGCCGTTTTACACTCGTTGGGGTCACCACACTGAGGGAGGCCGGGCTGGCATTTGCCTTCGGCGCTGCAGTAGCTGAGCTGAGAAACGTCGCACGCGCCGTCGGGGCCGCACGATTTGCACTCGTCGCCGCAGGCCAAGCCCTTGCAAGGGTCGATGTTGCCGCAGCCGGGGAACGAGGTTTGGCAAAGACCCTTCACGCACTGCGAGGTCGGACACGCCGTGGTCTTATCTCCGCAGTCGGTGCAGGCAATGTCCGGCACCGGACAGTCCTTTTCGTCCTCGCACTTGGTAAGGCACGAGTTGCCCACCTGGACGCACTTGCCGCCGTCGCAGTAGGTCTTGTTGCAGGCGTAGCCGCCGCCGACGCACGGCTCACAGGGCGCGCCAAAACCGCTGCAGTCAGGGTCCGATTTGCAAACCTCGCCGCCCGGATTGCCCACGTTGCCGGTGCCCGGGTCTTTGCCCGCCACGTTGGTGCTGGCGCCCATGCTCGTGGCAGCACCATTCGCGCCGGTGCCGTTGGCGCCCTCACCCTTGCTACCGCCAACGCCAGCATCGCCCGCTTTGCCCATCGCCGGAGCCCCGCCGCCGATGTCGGAGATACCTCCGCACGCGGCCAAAGTTCCCAGGCTCGCCAGCGTGACCCATCGCAGTACTCTCATCGGTTTCATCGGCAATCCATCCTTTCAGCCAGTTATCCCCAGCCGGCGGCCGAGCGATCATGGAAAGAGCAATTTGCGAGCACGCGAGGCGTGAGGGCTTTGGGGAAAGCCGTCGAGCAAGCGTTGTGCGGCGGCGCGCGCTTCGCCGTCGCGCTGAAGGCGTTGGTAGGTCTCGAGCCTCAAGAACAGCACCTCGGGCAACAGCCGCGCCTCGGGAAAATCGCGCTCGTAGCTCTGCAGCAACCCCAGGCCTTGCTCTGCGCGTCCAGCAGCCAGCAAGGCACGCGCGCGATCGACGAAGGCGACCTCCGCTGCCAAGGGCGCTCCGACGTCGAGCGCCGGAGGCACGACGACCGGCTCGCTCACCACGCGCGGCGGCGCGACTAGCGTTGGAGCGGCAACGGCCAGCGCGCTCGAGGCCGCTTCGGCGACGCTTGGCTGCGGCAGCTCGGGCGTCGACGAATTTGCGGGCGCAATGGCAGCCCGAGCGGAGGCCATGGCGTGCGACTCGACCGACGACGACGTGGCCGGTTGCGTCGCAACGGCAGCTGCCCCTGCCAACCCGACTCCGCTCACCACGCCGATGCCGATCCATTTCACCAGCAGCGTCGCCGAAACGGCTTTCGCGGCCCCGCCGGCGACCGAGAAGCCAACGCCCGCTCCGCCTGCCCCCGCGGTCGCTTTTGCGGCTCCAACCGCCGCGGCCGCAGCGCTACCGGTGCTCACGACTGCCGCAGAAACGCCGAGCGCTGCCAAGGTGCGCTGCACCCCGTTCGCGCCTGGTTGCTCCTCGGCGCCAGCCTGCAGCAGCCGAGCTGCCAGCCCTACCGACCGTTTGGAGATTCGTTCCGGATCGGTCATGTCTCGCCTCCAGAAAAACGCCGACGCGCCTCCGCGCGCGCCACCCGCTCTTCGAAATCTTCACGTGCCCGACGCAGCCGCGAAGCAGCTGTGCCAATCGGGATTTCGCACAGCTTCGCGATCTGCGGGGTCGACAACTCTTCGAGTTCGAACAGCACGAACACCACCCGCAAGTCTTCGGGCATCTCGTCCAATAGCCGGTCCAAAAGCGCGCGCGCCTCGCGCTGCTCGAGCAGCTGCTCGGCGTTCGGTTCTGGTGCCACCCGCTCGCTGGCGGCTTCCAACGGCTCTTCACGGCGCCGCCCCAAACTTCGCCGCGCCCGGGCGCCCACGTTCAATGCGACGCCGTACAGGAACGCGCGTTCGCGCGCCGGCTCAATCGCAAGAAACCGCCCGGACGCAGCTAAAAAGACCTGTTGGGCAGCGTCGTCCGCGTCGCCTTGGCCCAAGCCCAGTCGCCGCAACAGCCGCCATACAAAGGCGTAGTGGCCCCGCACGAGCGCAGCCAAGCGCTCTGACGAGAGAGGGGGGGACAATTCGGCTTCGTCCAAAGCGGCTGCTTCTGCTGCCACGGTCGTTATCCCCGGCCAAGGTGGCAGGCGATCACTAAAAGCGCACGCCGAACGCCAGGCCGCCGGCGAACGCGAACCTCGGCACCTTGTAGACCAGCGCAGGCGGGGCATGAAACTCGAAACCGTGCGCAGTCAGCGGAAAAATGGCACCCGCACGCAGCTCGAGCCAAAACGGCAGCGTCGGCGGGTCGATGATCAGCCGCCCCTCGCCCCCCACCGAAGCCCACACGATCGTGCTACCGCTGGCCTTCTTCAGCTGGTCACCCAGCTCGCCCTCCCCGTGCAACGACCCGAAGTCGACCACCGCGCAGGGCAACAGGCCAACGGCGTCCCAGCGCCACTGCCACGGGCATAAACTAGACTCGATACCCACGATGCGAAGCTTGGCGCGGCGGCCTTCGTCGACGGTGAACTCACGCTCGTCCCTGTGCCCCAACAAGCGCAATGCCCAGCCGCGTGGCGACTCCAACTGGCCCAGCAGCCCAAGTTGCGGCGACAAGCCCGGCTGGGAGTCGTGCAGGACGCTGCTGTAGGCGCCGCTAAAGCCGACGCGCGCTATCAGGCGCGGTGCGCTGGCAACGCGAGCCGGCGCGAGCCTGACGGGCATGGCGGGGGCGGCCGGCGGCGGCGCAACGGAGGACAGCGCTACAGGGGGCGCAGGCTGGGGCTCGGTCGACGTGTCGTCTTGGCGCAACGTCGCGTCGAGCGCCAGGGCCGTGACGAGAGCCAGGCTGCTCACTACGGCATCGCACTGCTCGTCGTGCAGGCGCCGATTGACCTTCAAACCGGCGTCGTCCAAAAACTCGATAGCGCCAGAAAAACCGTCTGCCTGGGGCGCAATTTCGACATTGAACGTTCGGGCCAGCTCTTCCGGCGCAGCCTGGCGTCCGCGCTGCGTGCGCTCGCGGACCCGAGCCGTAAAGACTTGGGCGTCGGGGCACTCGGGCGGCGCGCCGTACTGAAAGCGAACGGCTTCTTCAGCCGGCTGAGCGCCAACCGGCAAAGCCCACGTCGCAACCAGCAGGAGGGCGAGCGGCGAGCGCGGCACTCGCCCAGCTTCGCTCAAGCGCTGCCAGAACCGAGCTTGGAATCGTCTTCGCTGTCCGATCCTTGCGTTTTTGCCAGACCCGGCCGCTGCTCCGAAAGCGTTTTTTGGAGGTCGGCCGCTTCTTCGTCGCTCAAGCTCGGGGTCAAGCGCCGAGCGCGGGCCAGCACGTCGGCCGTGCCGAAATACGCCTCCGCACAACTGGCGTGAATGGTGCCGATCGGACTCGGCCGCCCCTCTTCGAACATTTGCAGCGCAAAACGCCAATCGCCCTTGGCGATCAGCTCACGACACGAACGACAATGCGCTCGCCCAGAGCTGGCGCGCTCGACTCGCACCAAGCGCGGAAGGCGATGATGCTCGACACCGAAGCGCGCCGTCTCGGCCAGCCACGGGCGCTCTGTCAGGTCATCCGTCGACGCTTCGAGCACAGGCAGCAGCTTTTCCGGCCTCATCAGCGAGCCGCAGACGAGATGAAACCAGCTGGTGGCCTCACCTTCCCCGAACGAGTTGGGCCCCGTTTCACCAAAGCGCAGCTCACCCTTGGCGATCGCGCTGCCACAACCTCGGCATTTGGCGCGGCCCGTCGGGGCGGCTTGAATCGAATCCGGCACGAGGCGCATTTTCGCGGCCCAAGCACCGCCGCGTCAAGTTTCGCGTCGGCGCCCGAAGACTGAACATGCGAGCGCCTAGTCAGAGTCAATTCGGAATCGAGTTGATCCAATCCGTCACGGCTTTCACGCCGTCGTCGTCGGCGACCTTCGTGCCAACCGGGGGCATTTGCAGGCCGGGCGGTGCGCGCTTGGACATGCGGACCAGCACCGCACTGTGCTCGGGATCCATCGGCTCGATGCGGTCCATGCCCGCGATGGCGGCGTTGCCGCTCACCACCTGCACGTTCACCGTGGACTTGATGGCGTCGGTGCTGGCAAGCGTATTTTGGGCCACCATCAGGCGTAACAGCTGCGGGTCGCCAGCTGGGGTCGGCGTCTTTTCGCTGTGGCAGTGGCCGCAATTGCCGTGCATGTAGCCGAGCGCCGCTTGCTCGACCGGCGTCCCGGGTACGTCGAACCCTTCGGGTGCGGGCGTAGTCAGCCAACCCAGATTGCTGAGCTTCTCGATCGTCAAGTGCGCGCCCTGCGTGTCGTGGCTCAGCTGGAACGCTCCAAAGCCCAGCACCTTTTCTTCGAGCCCGTTGTGACACTGCTTGCACTGGCCCACGCTGGGAATGTCGTGAGTGGTGCCGTTGGCGTTGGGCTGGCCCGTGTCAGCTACGAGCTTGGCCGCCGACGGATCGCCTGGCTTGTTTACGTCCCACTGGTACGCGGCGTAGCTCCAGTCGAGAGTTCCCGGCCCGAAGCGATGCATGAGGCGTGTTTCGACCACGGTTTCAGCGGCGCCGACCCCGCTCTTGACGGTGAAAGCCTTCCAAAACCGCGTCCCAACAGGGAATTTCCAGTGATCCATATCGGTGGTGTCGATGCTGGAGCACTTGGGAATGTAGACGTAGCGGTCTTTGGTCGCGCCGTCGGCCCACAGCGGGTACTTCGGCTCGAAGCCGCGCACGTAAGAGGCAATCGCGATGGGTTGCACTAACTCGCTGGTTGCGGTGCCTCCTGCGCCGGCCGCCCCGTCCATCTGAACGGTTTCGTACAGGCCGGTGTCGGCCAGCGTCGCCGGCGCCAGCTCTGTCACCGCGAGCGG